>NZ_DJTK01000085.1:0-52497 GCF_002438225.1 Pseudomonas sp. UBA6310
TGCTCAGCGCCGACGGCACGCCCCACGACGTCGTCGTCACCATTACCGGCACCAACGACCTGCCCGTCGTCAGCAGCAATTCGCTGACCGTGGCGGAAGGAAGCGTGGGCACCCCGCTGGGCCTCCAGGCGCCCACCGACGTCGACGGCGATGCGCTGAGCATCACCGTCACCGGCCTGCCCACCCTGGGCAGCGTCACCCTGGCCGACGGCACCGCCGTCAGCAACGGCCAGACGCTGACCAGCGCCGAACTGCAGGGCCTGAAGTACAACGGGCCGGCCGACTACACCAGCGGTCAAGCGGTCGGCAACTTCACCTACAGCGTCAACGATGGCACGGCCACCGTCACGGGTACCGTCACCCTGGGCGCGACCCCGGTCAACGACAACCCGGATGCCGTGGACGACCCGAGCGGCGTGGCCTACAGCGTTGCCCTCGGTCAACTGGCCGGCGGCACCAGCGCTTCCCATTGGGATGCGCTGGACAGCAAGGGGCTGGGCATCACGCCGGTCGCGCTGAACGCCGACGGAACGCCCGGAACCCTCTACGCGGGGAATGTGGATGGCGATCGCAACGCGCTCGGCGTGGCAGGCACGCCGCGTGATTCCACCGCCGTCGCCAACCAGATCGAATACGACCGGGCTACCGACAGGAGCGAATCCGTCGAGCTGAACTTCAACGGCAACCTCAACCAGGCCGAGTTCACCGTCAGCCATCTGATCGCCAACGAAAACGGCGGCGAGATTGGTCAATGGGTCGCCCTGTACAACGGCTCGGTAGTCGCCAGCGGCACCTTCAGCGCCGCGACTGGCGGCACCACGACCGTGCAGATCGATACCGGTGATCTGGTCTTCGACAGCATCCGCTTCGAGTCCGTGGATACCGCCAACCGGAGCGGGGACGGCTCCGACTACTACCTCACCGGCTTCAAGGGAACCGGGCCTGCCAGCGCCAACACCGCCTACACGATCAACGAGAACGCCACGCTGTCGATTGCCGATGGCAAGCGCGATCTGCTGGCCAATGACACCGACGCCGATGGCGACACGCTCACCGTCATCCAGATCAACGGCAGCAACCTCACCAGCGGTGCGATCACGCTCGCCAGCGGCGCATTGCTCGTCGCGAATGCCAACGGCAGCTTCAGCTACGACCCCAACGGCAAGTTCGACGGTCTGAAAGCCGGTCAGGTCGCCACCGACACCTTCACCTACACCGTCAGCGACGGGCATGGCGGTACCGATACCGCCACGGCGACCATCACCATCATCGGCACCAACGATGCGCCCGTGGCTACCGGCACCTATGCCAGCACCATCAACGACACTCCGGCGACCGACGACTTCGCCAACATCACCGGCACCCTGGTGGCCACCGATGCCGATGACAGCGTGCTCACCTGGAGCGGCAGCGCTTCGGGCACCTATGGGCAACTGATCGTCGAAGCCAACGGCAACTACACCTACGTGGTGAACGACGCGGCGGTCAACGGGCTCAACGCAGGTCAGTCGGTCACCGAGAACTTCACCGCGACGGTCACCGACCCGAATGGTGCGACCGATACCCGGACCATCGCGATCACCCTCAACGGGGCGAACGACATCCCGGTGATCACCTCCTCCGCCGCCGCGGCTACCGGTTCGGTAACCGAAGCGGGCGTCAACGGAAACGGCCAGCCCAGCGTTTCCGGCACCCTCGCCTCGAGCGACGCCGACGCAGGAGCCACCGCGTCCTGGTCACTGGCGTCCACTGCCGGCACCTACGGCAACATCGCCATGACCAGCGCCGGCGTGTGGACCTATACCCTGGACAACAACGCTGCGGCCACGCAGGCGTTGAAAGAGGGCGAGTCCAAACTGGAGACCTTCCAGGCGACGGTTTCCGACGGCCACGGCGGCACCGCCACGCAGACCATCACGGTCAACGTGCTGGGCGCCAACGACGCGCCGGTTGCCGTGGACGATCACTACAGCCTGGGTCTCACCGGTCAGTACTTCGGCTATGCCCAGGGCGGTTCCAACGCCAACCTGACCAGCATCGCCCAGGTGGAGGGGTTCATCGCCGGCAAGACGCCGAACGCCACCTTCACCGCCACGTCGATCAACTACGGCTCGGTGGGTGGGGACCTTGGCCGCGCCGACCACCTGCAGCAGTTCCTCGGCAACGACAAGGGCAGCCTGTCGCAGGACCCGGGCGACACCTCTGACGCGATCATCAAGCTGAGCGGCCAGGTGACCCTGGCAGCGGGCAGCTACGACTTCAAGGTCACCTCGGACGATGGCTTCATCCTGCGCATCGACGGGCAGGACGTGGTCAAGTTCGACGGCATCCGCAGCCAGGGCGTGACCACCTCCACCGTTCCCTACACCATCGCCACCGGCGGCGCGCACCAGGTCGAGATCATCTATTGGGATCAGGGCGGCGACGCCATTCTCAAGGTGGAAAGCAAACCCGCCGGCGCGCCCGACAGCGCTTACAGCGTACTCGGCGCGAGCGGCGGCACCAGCTCGCTGGTGACCACCGAAGACACGCCGCTGACCATCAGCGCCGCTTCGCTGCTGGCCAACGACAAGGACGTCGACGGCACGCTGCTGACCCTCAAGAGCGTGCAGTCCGCCGAGCACGGCAGCGTGTCACTGGTCAACGGGGTGGTCACCTTCACCCCGACCGCCAACTACAACGGCGAAGCGACCTTCACCTACACCGTGCAGGACGCCAACGGCGCCACCGCCGATGCGAAGGTCACGCTCTACGTCACCGCCGCGACCGACGCCTTCAACGACACCGCCTCGGTCAAGGAAGACACGCCGATCACCCTCGACGTGCTGGCCAACGACACCTTCGGCACGGCGGCGAAGACCATCACCGCCATCGACGGCAAGGCCTTCGGCAGCGACGGCACCGTGAGCGTCGAGCACGGCGTCGTCAAGCTCGGCGCCGACGGCAAGCTGACCTTCACCCCGGCCGCCGACTACCACGGTGCCGCGACCTTCACCTACACCGTCTCCTCCGGCGGCGTAAGCGAAACGGCTACCGTCAACCTCGATGTGGTGTCGACCAACGATGCCGTCAACCCGACGCTGAACGTCACGCCGAAAGGCTTCTGGACCTTCAATGAAGCGCCTGGCAGCAGCGTCACGACCAACCAGTCCAGCGGCGCCAAAGGCACCCTGGCGGACAGCGACAGCGCGGGCGGGACCGGCCTGCCGACCTTCGTCACCACCCCGCGCGCCGAAGGGGCCGGCAACTACATCTCGCTGAACGACACCGGCGACCGCATCAACCTCGACGCCAGCGCGACCCATGCGCTGATGGGAGCCGCGGCCACCCTCACCTTCTGGATCAAGGCGGCTGCCCAGCCAGACAGCGGCAACGATGGCGCAGGAAGATCCTGGGACCTGCCGAGCGTGATCGGCAGCGAACACAACGGTGGCGGCAACGACATCCAGTGGGGCGCGATCAACAACGCTGGCCAGATCGGGCTGGCGGTCGGCAACGCCGCTGGCGTCTACAGCACCACCTCGGTGACCGACAACCAATGGCACAACGTGGCGATCACTCACAGCGGGTCGACCGTCGACATCTACATCGACGGTGTTCTCAACGCTAGCGGATCGACCAGCGACTCGGCGTTCAACGGCCTGTACAACCAGTTGCTGTCGATCGGCGCGACCAACCGCTTCGACCTCAACGGCAGTAACGTGACCGATTTGACGGACACCAAGTACCTGACGGCCGCCCTCGATGACCTGCGGATCTACAGCGGCGTGCTGAGCGCCGGCCAGATCGCGGCGATCCACAACGTCGAGAACGGTTACGAGCACACCGCCATCGCCAACGCCTGGGGTTCGGCCGCCGACAAGCTCAGCCTGGGCCTGGCGGAAAGCGCCGGAGTGACCTCCACCACCGTCAGCGGTCTGGCCAAGGACATCGTCATCAGCGACGGCACCCACAGCCACACGTCGACAGGGGTCAACGACAACGTCGACCTGACCGGCTGGACTTTGGGCTCGCTGACCCTGAGCAACACGGGTACGGAATCCGGCACCCTGGTGTTCACCGCCACCAGCACCCTGCCCAACGGCGACTCCGCCAGCACCAGCGAGTACCTGACGCTGGCCAACGGCAACTCGGTGCTCAGCACCGGAACCTCGGGCAACGACACGCTGAAAGGCTCCGAAACCCTCGCCGCGGCTGACCTGCTGCGCGGTGGAGACGGCAACGACACGCTGTATGGCTACGGTGGCGACGATCGCCTCGAAGGCGGCAACGGTAACGACACGCTGTATGGCGGTGGCGGCAACGACATCCTCATCGGTGGAAAAGGCAACGATGTACTGTGGGGGGGGGCCGGCGCGGATACCTTCGTCTGGAAATCCGGCGATGCCGGCAGCATCGGGTCGCCGGCTGCCGACATCATCAAGGACTTCAGCCTGAGCCAGAAGGACAGCATCGACCTGCGCGACCTGCTGCAGGGCGAGACCACGGACTCCATCGACCACTTCCTGCAAATGAGCACGCAGAATGGCATCAGTACGTTGCTGGTCAGCACCACCGGCCAGTTCGATACCGCTGCCAGCGCCACCGCCAACACCGGCAAGGCCGACCTGACCATCCAGCTCGACGGGGTTGACCTGAGTAGCAGCAACCTGGGCGCCAACTCGTCGCAGATCATCAACTCGCTGATTCAAAGCGAACACCTGAAGGTCGACCACTAAGCGGCGAGGTCTCCGGCAGCACCCCAGCGGGTGCTGCCGGGATCGGCCGTTCGATAACGAGGATCAGCGATGCTTTACGTGCAACGCGACATGCAGGGACAGCTGGTTCGCGTGGAAGCGGCCGATTTTCCTGGCAGGACCGAGACGCTTCCGGCGGACGATCAGGAGGTGCTGGCCTGGTATTCCAACCAGTCGGTGGAGACCAGCCTGCTGCAACTCAAGCAGAGCGACCTGGACATGATCCGGGTGCTCGACGACCTGTTGCAGTTGCTGATGATCAAGGGCGTCATTCGCCTCACCGATCTGCCGGCCGCGGCCCAGGCCAAGCTGCTCAACCGTACCCAGGCGCGTGAAGCCCTGGGCGGGTTGAACAGCCTGATCAACGAGGAAGAAGACGGGATGATCTGAACGGCAACGCCGGGAAGAAGGCCGTTACATCCACCGCAATGAAAAAGGACGCGACCTTGGCCGCGTCCTTTTTTCATTTCAGCCCTGCCAGACGGCGATCAGTTGCCCACCCACGGCCCCGGTTCGCCGAACAGGCGGCCCTGCACGCCCTGGATGCCCATCTCGCGCAGCACCTGCAACTCACCCTCGGTTTCCACGCGTTCGGCGATCAGGGGCAGATCGATGCTGTTGGCGGCGCGCTGGACAGCCTCGATGAACAGGCGCTTGTCGCTTTCCTGGTCGATATTGCGGATGTAGCTGCCGTCGAGCTTCAGCCAGGCGAGGCCGAGGCGCGCCAGGTTTCCGATCATGCTGAAACGTCCGCCGAAATGCTGCAGGCTGAGGCTGAAGCCCAGCTCGTGCAGGCGCTTGTTCAGGCGCTCCAGCGCCGCCTGCTCGGGCAGACGATTCTCTTCCAGCTCCAGGGTCAGACGTGAGCCGAAGGCGCTGTACTGGGCCAGTTTTCCCAGCACCGCGTCGAGCGCCGTCGAGTCCTCCAGCGTCGCGCCGGAAAGGCTCAAGGCCAGCGACGCGTCATGGTTGACCATCTGCGCCAGCACCAGGTCCAGCATGACCAGATCGAGCCGCCCGGCCCAGCCGAAACGCTCGATCCAGGGCAGGAAGCGACCCGCGGGAATCAGCGCGCCCTCACCGTTCTGCAAACGCGACAGCACCTTGTAATGGAGCACGCGGCCGGTCTCGTGACTGCCCACCACCGGCTGGAAGAACAGCTGGAAGCGCTTGTGCAGTAGTGCCTGATCGAGCAGCGCATGCCAGGCGTGAGTCTCGTCGCCCGGCTGCGGCTCGCCTCCGAGTTCCACGCAGGTCCAGCAACGCTCGGTCAGTCCTTCGGCCTGGGTCAGCGCTTCGTCCACCTGGCTCAACAGCGTCGCCGGGGAACTTGCCGGGCTGAAGGGCGCCAACCCCATGGTGGCTACCGGCAGCACATCGGTGGCACCGGTGGCATGCAGGCTGGCCAGCGCGCTTTCCAGGCTGGTCGCCAGTTGCTCGGCCTCTTCGCGCACCAGGCCCGGCACCAGCAAGGCGAACTCACCGCCGCGGATCCGGGCGATCAGTACGTCACTGCGCGTCGGCGCAATCTGTTGGCGCAGCAGTTCGCCGATGGCCGTAAGCAACTGGTCGGTCCGCTGACCGCCCAGCCGGGCATTCAGCCCGACCAGGTCGTTGACCCGCAGCAACAGCAGATAACCGTGACTGGCCCGCTCCTCGGTGCCCAGTCGGCTGTGCAGTTGCATGTCGAAATAGCGCCGGTTGGCCAGGCCGGTGAGGCTGTCCTGGTACGCCTCCTCGCGCAGCTTCTCGCTGCGCAGTGCCTGCTCCTGGAACAGCGTCTTGAGCTTCTCGACCATCTGGTTCATGGCCTGCACGACCCGGCGCAGCTCCGGCGTGCGCGGCAGGTTCGGCAGGCTGAGGAATTCGCGACGGGCGATGGCGTGGGACTGTTCGACCATGTAGTCGAGCGGGCGCAGCTGACGACGCAGGAGGAACGCGCCGAGCAGGCAGCTGACGACGCCGCAGACCGCCAGCCAGGCCAGGCTGCCGAGGGCGTTGCGCCACAGCCGGGCGACGGCGAACATCGGATGGCTGACCACCTCGACCCGCGCCGCCTGCTCCCAGCCGCGGCTGACGATGGCATCGCCGCCGGCCGGTTCGAGGCCGATCAGCTTGACGAACCAGGCGGGCACCGAGGGCACGTCCGGCGTGCCGCTGCGTTCGACGATCACGTTGCCGCTGGCCAGGTCGACCACACGGATGCTCTCGTAGTAGCCACTGTCGAAGATGGAGCTGACCATCAGCTCGACCATTGCCGGATCATCGATGTTCGGCGTCAGCGACAGGCCAAGCGCCGTCGCAGCATCCTGCGCGTGGGAACGCAACTGGTTGACGTACTGCTCGCGCGAGCTTTCCAGGCCAACCAGGAAACTTCCGCTGAACGCCACTACCAGGAACAGGCAGATGGCAAGCAAGAGCTGTTTGAACAGGGACATCGTTTCTCCTATTGGGGCAAGTCCATGGGGAAACCCTCGGCTTCCATCTTCTTCAGCAGGTCCTGCCAGCGCGACAGCCGTTTGGCGTCGCCGACACGTTTGTTGCCCGCGGCGCCCTGCAACCAGAGACCGTCGGCGTTGAAGGCATAGACCGGTAGCAGATCCTTGCGTTGACTCGCCGGCCGAATGCTGTCGATCAGGTTGTCCAGCACAAGGGGCACCGCCTCAGGCGTTTCGTAATACGTCAGCACCATGTGTGCCTGATTCAGCTTCAACGCCTTGACGTAGGTGATGCGCAGCTTCTCGCTGGGAATCCCCAGGTGACGCAAACTCATGTACTTGGCGATGGCGAAATCCTCGCAATCGCCGCCCCCAACCCGCAGCGCCTCGATCGGCGTTGCCCAGTAATCCTCGGTGTTCCACAGCGAGCGGTCGTCGGTGAACTCCAGCGAACGGTTGAAGAAGTCGTTCACTTCGCGCATCTGCTCATCCACGGGCTTACCGGCCTCCTGTTCGAGCAGACGCTGCCAGGCGTTGATCCGCCCACGGCCGCTACCCAGCGGACCGTACAGCGATTCGGCGCGTTCGGTGATCAGGGAGAAATTCCAGTCCGCCTGCAGCGAGCCGATCAGCACGCCCAGCAGCAGGCACAGCAGCACCCTCAGCGAACAGCGCCGACGCCATGCGCAGAACCTGACGGACCCTTTGAACACAGCCTGGATTCCAAAAAAGTAACGCTGGCTCGTCAAGCGACCGATGGTCGTCCAGCGAGGCCCTTATGGGGTAGGAATGGTGCGGGCTGGCGGGTGAAAAGACAATGGCACTCTGGAATCACCGCGAACGCCATTCATCGCGGCAGCAGGGCGCCGCCGCGGCGTCCGTGACCTGCCGACGCCGCCGTCAGCGGCGCGGCATGCCATGGATCACGCCGCCCTGCGGGCGGCCCTGGGGACGCGGACCGCCATAGCCAGGCGGACCGTAGTGACGCGGCGGCTGATAGTGCCGCGGCGGCGGTGGCGGACGGCGGTAATGGTGGCGCGGCGGCGCCTGACGATAGCGGTAATTGTCGTTGCGGAAATCCTCGCGGTAGTAATACCGGCCATCGTTCCAGCGACGTTCGATGGGAGTGGCCCGCTAGTACTCGTAGGAATCGTAGCGCTGCACGTTGTAACCGCCATAGCCACCGCCACTGTAGATACGCACGCCATCGGCGTCGGCATAGGGCGAGGCGCAGCCGACCAGCGAGAGACCCATCACGGCGAACAGCATTGCTTTGAATGACATGGGCGGCCTCCTGCGACCGCTGGAGAACCTGCTCACGAACCACGGTGGTGGCATTCGCAGGCGGTTCTGGGAAAGCGTCGACGGGCGTCGACACCCGGGATTCACTCCCTGCCAGCTTGGACAACGAATCGGCGATTTTGCTGTGTGACGGCGCAAAATCTTGATTTCCAGTTATGTCGCGCACCGTTAGGGAGCACAAATGGCAACCTGCCCTTTGCGTGGAAAGCCGGCGAAACGCCCAGCCCGTGCGGATCGCCCCCAGGTTGGCACGTCATTCGCTTTGACCTTGGCGTGCAGGAGCTGCCCAGGACACCGGGTACGGCACCACAATTTGCAAATAGCCGACTAGGGTTCCGGCTCGCCACCTTCGAGTGCGACGAGTGTCTGGTCCGAGAGTTGGCGACCTCCAGTCGAGGTTACACGGCGGGATAAAAGCCCGGGAGAACGCGCGCCCCTCAACGCTTGGGGGACAGATCGCGAAGCTCCTGCCCGCCCCGAAACGAACTGGAGGTTACATGCACGATCCCCGCTCAATCGCCTTCCTCGTTGCCCGGCACCCGGGCGCCACGGCTCACCTCGCGCTGCGTTCCGCCACCCACGGCGGCAGGCGCTGATGCACGCGCCTGCCCGACGACGCCCCGCTTCCCGCACGAGGACACGCCCATGCGCCTGATCAACCGCTATCCGGATCGGCCCAGCCGGCTGCTTCTGGTGCTCATGCCGTTCGCCCTGGTGTTGCTGGTGTACTTCATCGGCTCGGCCGACAGGCTCGCGGAAAACCCCAACGACAAGCTGCTGCCCAGCGCCGCGCAGATGGTCGATGCCGTCCACCGGCTGGCTTTCGAAGCGGACAAGCGCTCCGGCGACTACCTGTTCTGGGGCGATACCCTGTCCAGCCTGCAACGCCTCGGCATGGGCCTGGGCATCGCCGCGCTGGTCGGCCTGTGCCTGGGCATCGCCGCCGGTAGCCTGCCGCTGTTCGGCGCACCGCTGTCGCCACTGATCGGCGTGCTGTCGATGGTGCCGCCGCTGGCGATCCTGCCGATCCTGTTCATCGTCTTCGGCCTCGGCGAACTATCCAAGGTGATGCTGATCGTGATCGGCGTCGCCCCGGTGCTGGCCCGGGACCTCGAACAGCGCGCCCGCGAGATCCCCAGCGAGCTGCTGGTCAAGGCTCAGACGCTGGGCGCTACCACCTGGACGCTGATCCTCCGGGTGATCCTGCCGCAGTTGCTGCCGCGCCTGCTGATCGCCCTGCGCCTGGCGCTCGGCTCGGCCTGGCTGTTCCTCATCGCGGCCGAGGCGATCGCCTCCACCGATGGCCTCGGCTACCGGATCTTCCTGGTGCGCCGCTACCTGGCGATGGACGTGATCCTCCCCTACGTCGCCTGGATCACCCTGCTCGCCTGGCTGATGGACCTCGGCCTCAAGCACCTCACCCGCCTGGCCTTTCCCTGGTACGAAGGGGGCCGGGCATGATCGAAGTACGCAATCTGTGGAAGCAGTACGGCGACCAGACCGTGCTCGAACGCATCAACCTGACCATCAAGGAAGGCGAGTTCTGCTCGCTGGTCGGCGCCTCCGGCTGCGGAAAGTCGACCTTCCTGCGCATGCTGCTCGGCCAGGAGCGCCCCTCGCGCGGCGAAATCCTCCTCGACGGCAAGCCACTGGCCGATGAGCCGGACAGCAGCCGAGGCGTGGTCTTCCAGCGCTACTCGGTGTTTCCGCACCTGTCGGTGCTGGACAACGTCGCCCTCGGCCTGGAACTGCCGCGCGCGCCCCTGCTCGGCCGCCTGCTCGGCAGTGCCAAGGCCGAAGCCCGCGAACAGGCGCGCCAGCTGTTGCAGCGCGTCGGCCTCGGGCATGCGCTGGAGAAGTACCCGGCGCAGCTCTCCGGCGGCATGCAGCAGCGTCTGGCGATCGCCCAGGCGCTGATCATGAAACCGCGCGTGCTGCTCCTCGACGAACCTTTCGGCGCGCTCGATCCGGGCATCCGCAAGGACATGCACGCGCTGTTGCGCGAGCTCTGGCAGGAAACCCGGCTGACCGTGTTCATGGTCACCCACGACCTCAACGAAGGCTTCAGCCTGGCCAGCCGCGTGCTGGTCTTCGACAAGCTGCGCGTAGATCCGCACGAACCGGGCGCCTATGGCGCACGCATCACTTACAACATCCCGCTCAGCCGCCGCCGCGAACCGGTGTCGCTGGCTGCAGTGGTCACGTCGCCCGGCGCTTCAGCCGCGGCCCTGATCCCGAGGTAATCGCCATGACTTCGAGCTTGCCCCTGCGCCCCGCCCTCTACCAGGAAACCGTTCCGGGCGGCGGCCACACCTCCTTCGTGCTCAAGCGCGGCCAACTGCTGCGCATCACCGATCTCGAAGGCGGCGCCAACGTCAGCCTGATGCTGCTAAACGCCACCGAGAAGAGCGAACGGCTGAACCTGCCGGACACCCTCAAGTGCCAGCACACCGCCAAACTGACCACCGGTCACTGCCTGTATTCGGACATGGGCCGCGTGCTGGCGGCGATCACCGCCGACACCTGCGGCTGGCACGACAGCTTCGGCGGCCTGCTCAACGCCGCCGAGGTGAAGGAGAAGTACGGCGAGGGCCGCTATCAGGAACTGCGCAACGGCTTCTTCCGCAACGGCGTGGACAACCTGCTGGTGGAAATGGGCAAGTGGAACCTCGGCCTGGCCGACCTGCTGATGGTGCTCAACCTGTTCAGCAAGGTCAGCGTCGATGCCGAGGGCTACTTCCATTTCGAGGCGGAGAACTCCAAGGCCGGCGACTACATCGAGCTATACGCGCCGATGGACTGCCTGGTGGTGCTCACCGCCCTGCAGCACCCGATGGACCCGACCCCCGAGTACGCGCCCAAGCCGGTCCAGCTGAGCTGGAGCCAGGTCGCCAGCGATGGCATCAGCGTGCTCTGCCGCACGTCGCGCCCGGAAAACGGCCGCGGCTTCCACAACACCGAACGTCTGTACCTCTGAGGGCTGCCGCCATGTCCCTGACCACCAGCGAAAAACATTCCGACGCCGCCACCCGCACCTACATCCCGGCGGGCGAACCGAGCCTGACCGAGCTGAAAGCCGGGCAGACCCTGCGCATCCACGACCTGGAGGGCAACCAGGCGGTCGACACGCTGTTCTTCAGCGCGCGCAACCCGCGCGAGCGCTACGACGCCCAGCGCACCCTGCGCAAACAGAACCGCGTCTACCTCACCACCGGCACGGTGCTCTGGTCCAACCTCGGCAACCCGATGCTGACCATCGTCGCCGACACCTGCGGTCGCCACGACACCCTCGGCGGCGCCTGTGCGCAGGAGAGCAACACCGTGCGCTACGCCCTCGACAAGCGCTACATGCACAGCTGCCGCGACAACTTCCTGCGCGCCAGCCTGCACGACGGCCGCCTGAGCAAGCCGGACATCGCGCCGAACATCAACTTCTTCATGAACGTCCCGGTGACCCCGGAAGGCGGGCTGACCTTCGAGGACGGCATCTCCGCACCGGGCAAGTACGTCGAACTGCGCGCCGAGATGGACGTGATCGTGCTGATCTCCAACTGCCCGCAGTTGAACAACCCGTGCAACGGCTGGAACCCCACGGCGGCCGAGCTGCTGGTCTGGGAGTGACGCGACGTCACGAAAGGACAACCGGAGGATGGGTTGAGCCCGCGATACCCATCGCTTTCCAACGCCGGTCCTGATGGGTATCGCTTCGCCCGACCCAGCCCCCGAATACGCAACGCCCTCACCGTCCGAAAGGGATGAGGAAATACAGAGATACCACCCACCACGGACGACCGTGGTGTCAACCGAATAGCGGCGGGACGCCCCGCCCCTTCATGGGGAACACCTCATGTTCAGCACGCTGCTGATCGCCAACCGCGGCGCGATTGCCTGCCGCATCCTGCGAACCCTGCGCACGCTGCAGGTGCGCGGCGTCGCCGTGTACTCGGAAGCCGACGCCGCCAGCCTGCACATCAGCCAGGCCGACGAAGCCTTCAGCCTCGGTGAAGGCCCCGCGGCCGGCACCTATCTGGACGTCGCCAAGCTGCTCGACATCGCCAAACGCAGCGGCGCTCAGGCGATCCATCCCGGCTACGGTTTCCTCTCCGAAAACGCGGCGTTCGCCGAAGCCTGCGAGGCCGCCGGCATCGCCTTCGTCGGGCCGACGCCCGAACAGCTGCGCGTGTTCGGCCTCAAGCACACCGCCCGCGCGCTGGCCAGGCAGCACGACGTGCCGATGCTGGAAGGCACCGAGTTGCTGGAAAACCTCGACGCCGCGCTCAGCGCCGGCGAACAGGTCGGCTACCCGGTGATGCTGAAAAGCACAGCCGGCGGTGGCGGCATCGGCATGCGCGTGTGCCGCTCGGCGCAGGAGCTGGCCGATGCGTTCGACGCGGTCAAGCGCCTCGGGCAGAACAACTTCAGCGACTCGGGCGTATTCATCGAGAAATACATCCAGCGCGCCCGCCATCTGGAAGTCCAGGTGTTCGGGGACGGCCAGGGCGAAGTCATCGCCCTCGGCGTGCGCGACTGCTCGGTGCAACGGCGCAACCAGAAGGTGCTGGAGGAAACCCCGGCACCGAACCTGCCGGCCGGCATGGCCGACGAACTGTGCGCGGCAGCGATCAAGCTGGCCAAGGCGGTCAGCTACCGCAGCGCCGGCACCGTGGAGTTCGTCTACGACAGCGAGGCCGAGCGCTTCTACTTCCTGGAAGTGAACACCCGCCTGCAGGTCGAGCACGGCGTCACCGAACAGGTCTGGGGCGTCGACCTGGTGCGCTGGATGATCGAGCTGGCGGCCGGCGACCTGGCGCCGCTGAGCGAACTGACGAAGCACCTGAAACCCAGCGGCCACGCCATCCAGGCACGCCTGTATGCCGAAGATCCGGGCCGCGACTTCCAGCCCAGCCCCGGCCTGCTCACCGCCGTGGACTTCCCCGAGACCGACGGCAAGGCCCTGCGCATCGACACCTGGGTCGAGGCCGGCTGCGAGATTCCGCCCTACTTCGACCCGATGATCGCCAAGCTCATCGCCTGGGCACCGACCCGCGAGGCCGCCAGCGTCGGGCTGGATCGGGCGCTGGCCGACACGCGGCTGTACGGCGTGGAATCCAACCGCGACTACCTGCGGCAGATCATCGAAGACGCGCCCTTCGCCAGCGGCTCGCCCTGGACCCGCTGTCTGGAAAACCTGGTCTACCGGGCCAACACCTTCGAGGTGCTCTCCGCCGGCACCCAGACCACAGTGCAGGACTTCCCCGGCCGCCTCGGCTACTGGGCGGTCGGCGTGCCGCCCTCGGGGCCGATGGACGACCGCGCGCTGCGCCTGGGCAACCGCCTGCTGGGCAACGACGAAGGCGCCGCCGGCCTGGAAATCACCATGAGCGGGCCGTCGCTGCGCTTCAACACCGACGCAGTGGTGGCAGTCACCGGCGCGACGATCCCGTTGAGCGTGGATGGCGTCGAACGCCCGATGAACACCGCGCTGCTGATCGAGGCCGGCAGCACGTTGAGCCTCGGCACCCTCGCCGGCAGCGGCGCGCGCACCTACCTGACCCTGCGCGGCGGCCTGCAGGTACCGCAATACCTGGGCAGTAAAAGCACCTTCACCCTCGGCCAGTTCGGCGGCCACGCGGGCCGCGCCCTGCGCGCCGGCGACGTGCTGCACCTTCCGGCCCTGAGCGACGCCAGCAACGGCGCGCAACTGCCTGCCGAGCTGTGCCCCGCCTTGCCCGCCGTGCGCGAAATCCGCGTGATCTACGGCCCGCACGGTGCGCCGGAATACTTCACGCCGGCCTACATCGACACCTTCCTCGCCACCCATTGGGAAGTGCACTTCAACTCCAGCCGCACCGGCGTGCGCCTGATCGGCCCGAAACCGGAATGGGTTCGCGACAGCGGCGGCGAAGCCGGCCTGCACCCGTCGAACATCCACGACAACCCCTATGCCATCGGCGCGGTGGACTTCACCGGCGACATGCCGGTAATCCTCGGCCCGGACGGCCCGAGCCTGGGCGGCTTCGTCTGCCCAGTGACCATCATCGAGGCCGATCTCTGGCAGCTTGGCCAGCTCAAGGCCGGCGACAAGCTGCGCTTCGTGCCGGTGAACATCGAGACCGCCCGCACGCTGGCCAAGGCACGCAAAGCAGAAGTGGCCGGACTGGAAGCGGTCGCGGTGAACTGGCAGCCAATCCCGCTGGAGCCGCCGGTGATCCTCGACATCGGCAGCCAGGACAAGCGCCTGGTCGCCCGCCTCTCCGGCGACACCCACCTGCTGCTGGAAATCGGCCAGCCGGAACTGGACCTGGTGCTGCGCTTCCGCGGTCATGCGCTGATGCAGGCGCTGGAAGCCAAGAGCCTGAAGGGAGTGATCGACCTGACCCCCGGCATCCGCTCGCTGCAGGTGCACTACCAGCCGGAAACCCTGTCGCTGGCGAACCTGCTGGCGGTGGTGATCGGCGAGTGGGACGCGGTGTGCAACACCCGCGACCTCAAGGTGCCGTCGCGCATCGTCCACCTGCCGCTGTCCTGGGACGATCCGGCCTGCCAGCTGGCCATCGACAAGTACATGACCACAGTGCGCAAGGACGCGCCCTGGTGCCCGAGCAACCTGGAGTTCATCCGCCGCATCAACGACCTGCCCGACCTGGATGAGGTCTACAAGACCGTCTTCGACGCCAGCTACCTGGTGATGGGCCTGGGCGACGTCTACCTCGGCGCGCCGGTGGCCACGCCGTTGGACCCGCGCCACCGCCTGGTCACCACCAAGTACAACCCGGCGCGCACCTGGACCGCGGAGAACTCGGTGGGCATCGGCGGCGCCTACCTGTGCGTGTACGGCATGGAAGGCCCCGGCGGTTACCAGTTCGTCGGCCGCACCCTGCAGATGTGGAACCGCTACCGCGAAGTCGGCGCCTTCCACGGCAAACCCTGGCTGCTGCGCTTCTTCGACCAGATCCGCTTCTACCCGGTGGGCGCCGAAGAGCTGCTGCAGATCCGCCGCGACTTCCCGCTCGGGCGCTTCGACCTGCGCATCGAGGACAGCGAGCTGGCCCTGGCCGATTACCAGGGATTCCTCAACGAGGAAGCCGAGGGCATCGACGCCTTCCGCACCCAGCAACGCGCCGCCTTCGACGCCGAACGCCAGCGCTGGATCGCCTCCGGCCAGGCCCATTACGAAAGCGAGGAAGTGCTCGCCGAGCTGGGCGACGACGCCCCGCTCGCGGCCGGCCAGCACAGCATCGACAGCCATATCGCCGGCAACCTCTGGCAGGTGCAGGTCGAGGAAGGCAGCGCGGTGAAAGCCGGCGACGTGCTGGTGATCCTCGAGTCGATGAAGATGGAAATCCCGCTCACCGCCCCACGCGATGGCGTGGTCCGCGAAGTCCGCGTGCAACCCGGCTCGCCGGTACGCGCCGGGCAGCGCGTGGTGGTGCTCGAAGAGGCCTGAAACCGATCCGGGAGGCGGCTGGGGACACACCCTCCGCCCCGAAACTCACAGACGCGCGGTGCCCTAGGGTGCGCCGCGCGCACCAACCGAACCTGCGGTGCGCACGGCGCACCCTACGAGGGAACTGCGATGACCCATGAATTCGACCTGCGCCTCGGCGCTCTGAAAACCGCCTATGCCGAAGGCCGCCTGAACCCACGCCAGTTGATCCTCGCCCTGCGCGAAAAAGCCGCCGCGCTGAACCCGGACTTCAACCTGTTCATCCACCTGCTCAGCGTGGAAGAGCTGGAGCCCTACCTCGCCGCGCTGGACGGCAAGGCCGCCGACAGCCTGCCGCTGTTCGGCGTGCCCTTCGCGCTGAAGGACAACATCGACCTGGCCGGCATTCCCACCACCGCCGCCTGCCCGGCCTTCGCCTACACGGCGGAGCGCTCGGCGACGCTGGTCGAGCAACTGATCGCCCTCGGCGCGGTGCCGATTGGCAAGACCAACCTCGACCAGTTCGCCACCGGCCTCAACGGCACCCGCTCGCCCTATGGCGAATGCCGCAACAGCGTGCACCCGGATTACCCATCGGGCGGCTCCAGCGCCGGCTCCTCGCTGGCCGTGGCGCTGGGCGTGGCGAGCTTCTCGCTGGGCACCGACACCGCCGGTTCCGGCCGCGTGCCGGCGGCGCTGAACAACCTGGTCGGGCTGAAGGCGACCAAGGGCCTGGTGTCCACCGCCGGCGTGGTGCCGGCCTGCCGCACCCTGGACGTGGTCAGCTTCTTCACCGCCAGCGCCCGCGAAGCCAGCCAGCTGCTCGCCCTGACCGCCGCCCTCGACCCGCGCGACGCCTACAGCCGCGCCAACCCGCTGTGGAACGACGGCAGCGCCTTCGGCAAGCCACGTCCGTTCCGCTTCGGGGTGCCGACCCAGCTGGAGTTCCTCGGCTGCACGGAAAGCCCGGCGCTGTTCGCCGAGGCCGTCGCCAGCCTGGAAGCCCTCGGCGGCACCCCCGTGCCGCTGGACTTCGCGCCCTTCCTCGAGGCCGCGCGCCTGCTCTACGAAGGCCCGTGGGTCGCCGAGCGCTACAGCGTCGCCGGCGAGCTGATGGAGAAGGACCCGGAAACCGTGCTGCCGGTGATCCGCGCGGTGCTGGCCAAGGCGCCGGGCACCACGGCTGTCGAGGCGTTCCGCGCGCAGTACCGTCTGCAGGAACTCAAGGCGATCTGCGACAAGGCGCTCGAGGGTCTGGATTGCGTGCTGACGCCAAGCATTCCACGCCCGGTAACGCTGGCAGAACTGCACGCCGAACCGGTCGCGCGCAACTCCGACCTCGGCTACTACACCAACTTCATGAACCTGCTGGACTACGCCGCCGTCGCCGTGCCGAGCGCCTTCATGGCCAACGGTCTGCCGTGGGGCGTGACGCTGTTCGGCCGCGCCTTCACCGACCAGTACCTGCTCGGCATCGCCGACGCACTGCAGGGCGAACGCAACCTGCCGCTGGTGGGTGAATGGGCGCTGGACGCCGTCGCCTCGGCCACGCCGGCACGCAACGACAGGGCCCGCGTGGTGGTCTGCGGTGCGCACCTCGACGGCCTGCCGCTGAACTGGCAGCTGCGCAAGCGTGGCGGGCGGTTGCTGCAGACCACACACAGCTCGCCTGACTACCAGCTCCATGCGCTGGCCGGCGGCCCGCCGTTCCGCCCGGGCATGGTGCGGGTCGCCGAGGGCGGCGTGGCCATCGAAGTGGAAGTCTGGGAGCTGCCGAGCGCCGAGCTGGGCTCCTTCCTCACCGGCATCCCCGCGCCACTCGGCCTGGGCAAGGTGCAACTGGCCGATGGCAGTTGGGAAACCGGTTTCATCTGCGAGCCCTACGGCCTGCAAGGCGCCACCGACATCACCTCGTTCGGCGGCTGGCGCGCCTACATGAAGAGCCGCTGACCCCGGCGCGTGACGCCCCGGCGGCGCCACGCTAGCATGGCGGCGCGTTCAACCAGGCCCGCCGTCCATGCCGCTGCCCACCGATTCCGGCGCTCGCGCCGCATCCTCCGTCGATCCCGCTCGCTGCCCGTTGTGCGGGCAAGCCAACCGCTGCGCGCAGAGCGACCCGGCGACCCGCGAGCTGCCCTGCTGGTGCTTCTCTACGCCGGTTTCGCCAGGCGCCCTCGCGCGCCTGCCGGAGGAGGCACGCGACAAGGCCTGCCTGTGCCCGAACTGCGCCGCGCTCGACGAGCCGAGCTGACGCGTGCGTCTGGATCGTTTTCTCGCCAACCTGCCGCAGCTAAACCGCCAGCAGACCCGGCGCCTGCTGGCGGAGCGACGTATACGGGTCGACGGCGAGCCGGTTACCGACGGCCGCCACGAAGTGCGCGTGTTCAGCCGCATCGAGCTGGGCGATCAGCTGTTGCAGGCCGGCAAGCCGGCGCGCTACTTCATGCTGCACAAGCCGGCCGGCTGGGTCAGCGCCACCGAGCATGACGAACATCCCACGGTCCTCGACCTGCTGGACGAGCCGGACAAGCACGAGCTGCACCTGGCCGGGCGCCTCGACCTGAACACCACCGGGCTGCTGCTGATCACCAATGACGGCCAGTGGTCGAGACGACTGACCCAGCCGCAGACGCACCTGCCCAAGGTCTACCGTGTCGAGACCGGCGAGCCGATCCTTGAGGAATACGTCGAGGCGTTCGCCCGCGGCCTGTATTTTCGCTTCGAGGACCTCACCACCCGCCCCGCCCGGCTGCGGATTCTCGACAGTCATCACGCGCTGCTGACACTGGTCGAGGGTCGTTATCACCAGGTCAAGCGCATGTTCGGTCACTTCCAAAACCCCGTGCTGCGCCTGCACCGGCAGAGCATCGGGCCGCTGCAGCTGGACCCTGCGCTGGCCGAAGGTGCCTACCGCGCACTGCGCGCGGATGAACTGCAGGCGTTGCAGCGCGCGGTGGCAGACGCCTCCTCGGCCGACGGCCTGGCGGATGGCATCGAACCGGACTAGTCGCCCGACGCGAGGCATCCAGCCGCGGGCAAGCCACCACGGCCCTCAGCAGATCCCAGCCTGAAAGGCGCGACCAGGCCACACAAGCCGCTTTTCGCGCTCGGCCGGGTCGCGCGCCAACGCCCCGCAGGCCGCCAACCACGGTGCCTGCAGCCGCCCGTCCGAGCCGATAGGTGGCAGTTGGCCGTTACCGGGAAACGGCGCATGCTCTGGCTCGCAGCTGTCCCTGTTCGCGGCACGTCCGACCTTTTCTGGCAGGAACCCCGAACGCCATCTGCGTCTTCGGTCCAGACTTAACTGAATGCCTCGTCAGCCCGTGCTCCCGCCAGCAACGGGCCGTTCGTGGTAGGGGGGTGGATGGCCATGGGTATCTGCTCGATCCGCAACGCCGCAGGCGCCCCTACGCCTATTCCTCGGTCCGGGCGATCGCCAGCATGGGCCGCAGGCATATTTTCAAAACCGCCGAACGTTATTGCGAGAAACCGGGTCAATTTCCGTGGCGGGATACGGGTGTTACGCACGACATGCAGTCCGGGGATAAAAATGCGCAAAGGATGGGGCTGGTATGAAAAAGTCTGATAGCGAGATCACCAAGATCGCGTTCGTTTTCGTGCCCATGGTCCTGCAACCGCTGCTGAACTTCCTCTTCCTGATCCTCGTGGCCAAGCATTCTTCGCTGGAGGAATACGGCTCGCTGGCGCTGAGCATGGTGCTGGTGTCGGTGGTGGTCGGCTTCTCGGATTTCGGCCTGCGCGATTACCTACTGAGCAAGGGCGCCATCGCCAAGGGCCTTTCCAGCGGCGAGAACCTTTTCCTGCCGGCGACCGTGGGCTACCTGATCCTGGTCATGGCCACGATGTTCTACCTGGGCCAGGTCGGCGGCACCAATGCGTCCTACTACCTGCTGATCTGCTTCCTGCCCGAGGCGCTGGCCTTCGCCGTCCTGCAGCGCTGCCTGTTCTTTCACTACCAGCGCCAGGACCGGCTGGTGCGTTTCTCCTCGCTGGACTCGCTCTTCAAATCGCTGCCCTTCGCGGTGAAGATCGGCGTATTCCTGCTCAGCGACAACCTGGTCCTGTCCGTGTCGCTCGGCGCGAGCGTGGCGATGCTGTCCTACCTGGCCTGGTTCTACCTGCGTTGCATCCGCGAGCCGGGTTTCTTCGCCGCCAATACCCAGGTCTTCGCCACGCTGGGCAAGATGCTGACGCTGTGGCGCTCCTGGCTGCCGTTCACCATCTCCTTCTTCGCCTTCTTCCTCTACTTCGGCGCGGACCGGATTCTTATCGAGGCCCTGCTCGACGCCGAGCACCTGGCGGTGTACGCCGCCGCCACCTCGTTCATTGCCATCGGCCAGATCGCCGTCACCGCCTTCTGGTCGCTGTACATGCCGCGCATCTCCCGCGGCTACAACGAACTCGGCCAGCGCAAGTTCATCCTGCTCGCCTTCGGCCTTTCGCTGGCGATGTTCGCCGCGTACCAGATCTTCGCCCTGTTCCTGTTCCACCTGTTCTATCCGAACACCTACGAAGAGGCCTCGCTGATCCTCAAGATCATGGCCTGCTTCTTCATCTTCCGGCTGGTCAACGTGGTGTTCGAGATGTACTGGGTGGCCAAGGAGCGCTACGCGATCTTCGTCAAGATGCGGGTGTTCTGCGGGCTGCTCAGCGTCGGCCTGAACTGGGTCTTCATCCCCGTCTTCGGGCTGATCGCGCCCGCGGTCATCGTGGTCCTCTGCGAACTGACGCTGACGCTGTTCATTCTCGTCGCCGAGTACCGCTGGAAAGCCCTGCCCGTCGCCGAATTCCAGGAAACGCCGGTGGAGATTCAGCCGGCGGCCATACCGCTCGAGGTCAACGCCGAATCGCCGCCGGGCGCGATCGCCAGCAACACCTTCGTCGAGCAGACGGTGCTGGGCTCCGGCCGGCCCGGCGCTTGACCCGCCCCGCCGCTCAGCGACGGCTGCGCAGCGCGCGTTCGCGCAGGTAATCCACCAGTTCGTCCTGCTTGCCGGCGAATTCGATGCGCTCGGCCTTGCTCTCGCGCTGGAAGGCGTACATCGGATCGTAATACTCGCGCAGAAGCCCCTCGATCCAGCCGCGGTGCAGGTCCACCGCGCCGCTGCGGCGCTGCTCGTCGAGCGCCTCCTGCATGATCGCCAGCAAGCGCTGGTAGCGCTCGCCGCCGAGGCGCTTGTGGATGTTGCCCAGGCTCTCCAGCAGCCGTGCGGCATACTGCTCGAAGCCGGCCTCGCCCTGAAGGTCGACGAATTCGGCGCACAGATCGACCACGTAATCGCGCAGGATGCGCTCCACCCGGTCGTCGAACGCATCCTCCAGCCAGACCAGCGGGAACCCCTGCATGCCCTGGTGCAGTTCCAGCGGCAGCGCGCAGCGACCGATCATCCGCCCCTCGTCCTCGACCACGAACTGCTCGATGCCGGCGGCGCGCTTCTTCAGTACGTCGACGGCCAGGCGGTTCTCGAAATCGATGTTCGACGGCTGCCCGGTGGCGCGCTTGCCGAAGCTGGAGCCACGGTGGTTCGCGTGGCCCTCGAGATCGAGGCTGTTGTCCAGCCGGGCGATGACGTCGGTCTTGCCGGTTCCGGTCAGCCCGCCGACGACGACGAACGCGCACTGCTCCAGCGCCTCGCGGGTGGTTTCGAGGAGAAAGGTACGCATCGCCTTGTAGCCGCCGACCACCCGCGGATAGGTGATGCCCGCCTCGCTCTGCAGCCACTGCTGGACGATCTGCGAGCGCAACCCTCCGCGGAAACAGTACAGGTAGCCCTGCGGGTTGGCCTGGGCGAACGCCGCCCAACGGGCGATGCGCTCGGCCTTGGTGGCGCCGGAAACCAGCTGGTGGCCCAGCTCGATGGCGGCCTGCTGGCCGTGCTGCTTGTAGCAGGTGCCGACGCGCTGGCGCTCGGTATCGGTCATCAGCGGCAGGTTGACGGCGCCGGGGAAGGCGCCCTTGTCGAATTCGACCGGTGCGCGGGCGTCCATCATCGGCAGGTCGTTGAGGAAGATTTCGCGGTAGTCGGCGCTGTTGTCTCGCATCAGCAGACCTCGACCGCGTAACGCTGTCGCTCGACCAGCTCGCCGATCGGCGCCAGGTCCAGCCCGAGTTCGGCGGCAACGGCGAGGAACTTTGCTTCCCCCTCGGCACTCACCGCCACCAGCAGGCCGCCACTGGTCTGCGGGTCGCAGAGCAGGTGCTGCTGCTCCTCGCTGAGCGCGCCGATGCGCTCGCCGTAGCTTTCGTAATTGCGCAGGGTGCCGCCGGGCACGCAGCCTTCGGCGAGGTAGTGCTCGACGCCGGGTAGCCGCGGGACCCGGGCGTACTCCAGGCGCGCGCTGAGCCCGCTGCCGTCGGCCATCTCCACCAGGTGACCGAGCAGGCCGAAGCCGGTGACGTCGGTCATCGCGGTGACTCCGGCCAGCTTGCCGAAGCGGCTGCCGGGCTTGTTCAGCGTGCACATCCAGTCACGCGCCAGGCCGACGTCCTCGGCACGCAGCCTGGCCTTCTTCTCCGCGGTGGTGAGGATGCCGATGCCCAGCGGCTTGGTCAGGTAGAGGCGGCTGCCGACGCGGGCGGTGTCGTTGCGCTTCATGTGGCGCTTGTCCACCACGCCGGTGACGGCGAGGCCGAAGATCGGCTCGGGCGCATCGATGGAGTGCCCGCCGGCCAGGGGAATTCCGGCGGCGTCGCACACCGCGCGGCCGCCGCGGATCACCTCGCGCGCCACTTCCGCGGGCAACAGGTTGACCGGCCAGCCGAGGATGGCGATGGCCATCAGCGGGTCGCCGCCCATGGCGTAGATGTCGCTGATGGCATTGGTCGCGGCGATGCGGCCGAAGTCGAACGGATCGTCGACGATCGGCATGAAGAAGTCGGTGGTGGAAACCACGCCGCGCTCCTCGTCCAGCGCGTAGACCGCCGCGTCGTCGCGCGACGCGTTGCCGACCCAGAGTTTCGGGTCGAGGTTTTGCGCGCCGCTGCCGGCGAGGATCACTTCCAGGACCTTGGGAGAAATCTTGCAGCCGCAGCCGGCGCCGTGGCTGTACTGGGTCAGACGAATCGGCTCGCTCATCGGGGTTACCTCGGGACTGTGGCGGCGGATTCTAGCAAAGCTGACCCGTGCCCCTCGCCTCCTCTATACTCGCGCCGCCCGAATACAAGGTGCGAACGCCCGACCAGGCGTCGCCCATTCCGTTTTTTCCGCTATTGAACCGGAGAACTCCCATGCTCAAGCGCTCCCTCGCGCTCGCCGCCGGCTTTGCCTTTTGCCTGTCCGCCACCCTCGCCAGCGCCGCCGACGTGCTGCGCGTCAGCGCGATTCCGGACGAAGCCCCCACCGAACTGCTGCGCAAGTTCAAGCCGCTGGGCGAATACCTGGAGAAGCAGATCGGCATGAAGGTCGAGTTCGTCCCGGTCGCCGACTATCCGGCGGTGGTCGAGGCGCTCGCCACCGATCGCCTGGACATGGCCTGGCTCGGCGGTTTCACCTTCGTGCAGGTGCACCTGAAAGCCAAGGACGCTATTCCGCTGGTGCAGCGCGAGCAGGATGCGCAGTTCACCAGCAAATTCATCAGCGCCGATCCGGCGGTGAAATCCCTCGCCGACCTCAAGGGCAAGACCTTCGCCTTCGGCTCGATCTCGTCCACCTCCGGCAGCCTGATGCCGCGCTACTTCATGTTGCAGGACGGCATCAAGCCGGAAACCTACTTCAGCCGCGTGGCCTACTCCGGCGCGCATGACGCCACCGCCGCCTGGGTCCAGGCCGGCAAGGTCGACGCCGGCGTGCTCAATGCGAGCGTCTGGCAGAAGCTGGTGGACAGCGGCAAGGTCGACACCGGCAAGGTGCACGTCTTCGCCACCACGCCCAGCTACTACGACTACAACTGGACCGTGCGCGGCAGCCTCGACCCGGCCATCACCGCCAAGCTGAAGGCCGCGTTCCTCGCCCTCGACCCGGCCGTCCCGGAGCAGAAGGCCATCCTCGACCTGCAGGCGGCCAGCCGCTTCATCGAAACCAGCCCGGACAACTACAAGGGCATCGAGGAAGCCGCGCGCGCCGCCGATCTGCTGAAATGACCCTGCGCCTCACCCAGGCCGGCCTGCAGCATCGCGACGGCAGCCACGCCCTGCACAGCGTGGACCTGAGCATCGAAGCCGGCGAACGGGTCGCCATCATCGGCCCGTCCGGCGCCGGCAAGTCGAGCCTGCTGAACTTGCTGGGCACCGCCACGCCGCCCAGTTCGGGGCGGCTCGAGGTGCTCGGCCAGCAGCCCTGGCAGTTGACCGGCCGCCAGCGGCAGAAGCTGCGCGCACGCATCGGCCTGATCCACCAGGCGCCGCCCCTGCCGCCGCGCCAGCGGGTGGTCACCGCGGTGCTGGCGGGCAAGCTCGGCCGGTGGGGGCTGGGCAAAAGCCTGCTCAACCTGCTCTATCCGCTGGACATTCCCGGCGCCCGCGGGCAACTGGCGAAGCTGGATCTGGCGGACAAACTGTTCGCCCAGTGCCAGCAACTGTCCGGCGGCCAGCTACAGCGCGTCGGCATCGCCCGCGTGCTGTACCAGGCGCCGGAACTGCTGCTGGCCGACGAGCCGGTGTCGGCGATGGACCCGGTGCTGGCCGATCACACGCTGTCGGTGCTCTGCCGGCATGCCGGCGAGCATGGCGTGACGCTGGTCGCCAGCCTGCATACGGTGGAACTGGCGCTGGCGCACTTCCCCCGGGTGATCGGCCTGCGCGAAGGACGAATCGTCTTCGACCGCCCCGCCGCGGAGGTCGACCGGGGGTTGCTTGACGCCCTCTATGCCAACGAGCAGTTGCTCCCGCCGGCCCCGCCGCACGTCGGGGCCACGGCCGTACAGATTCCCCGATGCTGAAGACTGCCGAACGCGACCCCGCCGCCCTGCCGCGCCTGATGATCGCGTTGCTGGCCATTGCCCTGCTGTGGCCGGGCGTGCGCCTGAGCGAGCTGGACCTCGGGGTATTCCTGCAGTCCGGCAGCAGCGAGGTCGGCCGCTTCCTCGCCGGTTTCTGGCCGCCGGCGCGGGATGCCGAGCTTCTGCAGATCCTGCTCGACGCCACTCTGCAGACCCTGGCCATCGCCACCGCGGGGATGACCCTGGCGCTGCTCATCGCGCTGCCCGCCAGCCTGATCGCCAGCCGCGCGCTGTCGCTGTCCGCCGCGGTGCGCGGCGGCCAGCCGCTGTGGTGGGCGCAGTTGCTGCGCTGGCCGGTGCGCGGCCTGCTGATCTTCCTGCGCAGCGTGCCGGAGATCGTCTGGGCGCTGCTGTTCGTGCGCGCCGTCGGCCTCGGCCCCACGGCCGGCGTGCTGGCCATCGCCATCACTTACAGCGGCATGCTCGGCAAGGTCTATGCGGAAATCTTCGAATCAGTGGACCAGCGCCCGGCCCACGCCCTGATGCAGGCTGGCAGCGGTCGGCTGGCGGCCTTCCTCTATGGCGTACTGCCGAATGCCGCGGCGGAAATGCTCTCCTACAGCGTCTACCGCTGGGAGTGCGCGATCCGCGCCTCGGTGGTGATGGGTTTCGTCGGCGCCGGCGGCCTCGGCCAGCAGATCGACCTCTCGCTGCGCATGTTCGCCGGCGGCGAGGTCGCCAGCATCCTGCTGACCTTCTTCGTCCTGGTGCTGCTGGCCGACCTGCTCAGCCGCCTATTGCGCGGGAGGCTGGGATGAAGCGCCTGCTCGACGCCGGCCTGCTGCTGGCATTGCTGGCGGCAGTGATTGCCGCATTCGCCTACCTGCGCATCGATCTCGGCGCCCTGACCGGCAGCGAGAACCTCGGCCGCATGGGCGACTACGCCAGGCGCTTCCTCAGCCCGGACCTCAGCGCCGGGCACCTCGGGGCGATCGGCAAGGGCGCACTGGAAACCCTGGCGATGTCGGCCGTGGGCACGCTGCTCTCGGCCGTCTTCGGCCTGCTGCTCGCGCTGCCCGCTTCCGGGCGTTTCGGCTGGGCCGCGGCGAACCTGGCGCGGCTGCTGCTGAACGCACTGCGGGCGATTCCGGAACTGGTCTGGGCGGCGCTGATGGTATTCGCCGCCGGCCTCGGGCCGAATGCCGGCACCCTCGCCCTCGCCCTGCACACCACCGGCGTACTCGGCCGGTTGTTCGCCGAAGCGCTGGAAAACACCCCGCCGGCGCCGGCCCAGGCGATCCGCCTGCAGGGCGGCGGCGCCGTGCTGGCGTTCGTCTACGGCACCTTGCCGATCCTCTGGCCGCAACTGCTCGCCTACAGCCTGTATCGCTGGGAAAACAACATCCGCATGGCCAGCGTGCTCGGTTTCGTCGGCGCCGGCGGCCTCGGGCAGATGCTCTACGTGCACCTGAGCCTGTTCCAGGAGGCCCAGGCCAGCAGCGTGATCATTGCCATGCTGGCGCTGGTATTCGCCGTCGACGCCTTGAGCGGCTGGAGCCGTCAGCGCTGGGTCAAGGCCTGAGCGCGGGAGTGCTCGGTTAGCGCGAATCCGCTCAGCGTTCTTCGCGCCGGGGCGCCAGTTCGTCGGCCTGGAGGTCCAGCCCCCAGTCGCCGGAGGCATGCCAGTCCTCGCCGAAGAGTTCCGCCGGATGCTGAGTGCGGCTGGCGCCATTGCCGCAGTCCATCGCATCGGCCGCGCAGTAGCGGTCGCAGCCCCAGCAGATGCGCTCAGGATGCCCGGGGTTCAGGGGAAATTTCTTGGCCATTGGCGTGGTGTCTTGTTCTGTCGATTTCACGTTCGCAGAGGATGCGCCAACGGCTTTTCCAGGAGCTTGACCATGCTCAAGACGTCGGCCGAAGCCGCGACATTTTGCCCGCGGTGCGACCGCCCGGAACCCTTGCTGCGTCATTCTGTCTGAGCCTCGGCTCCCCCTCATCCGCCGCCCCGTCAGGCCTGCCGATCCGCGAGAACGAAGCGACGGCGCGCCTGTCCACCGCTTAGCTACCTCG
The DNA here is from genome assembly GCF_002438225.1 of Pseudomonas sp. UBA6310. Lineage (NCBI taxonomy): Bacteria > Pseudomonadati > Pseudomonadota > Gammaproteobacteria > Pseudomonadales > Pseudomonadaceae > Pseudomonas > Pseudomonas sp. UBA6310. Next base: position 26,871 of record NZ_DJTK01000085.1, read on the forward strand.
ACTCCGGAACCGCCGAACGACGGGGCCTGTGCTACGCTTGAAGTCACTCACCGGCTCCATTGCGATAGGGCCGGAGCGGCCGGAAACGGAGGTTGGGAAGCTGGATCGTTCATGACCAATGACCCGGACCGCAGACTGATCCGGCCCCCATTCAAGCGGCAGAGAAGCGCTGCAATGATAGGAAGAGTGAAGGGATTGTGGCTGACAGTGATGTCGGTGCCCCGCGACAATCCTCGGCTGTTGAGGGCCCAGTACGTCGCCTTGTCCCGTCAGTTGCCGATGATGTATTTCATCCTGCTGGTGAATACCTGGGCGCTCGCCGTCACCCACTTCGACACGGCGCCCGGCTGGCTGACCCTTGCAATGCCGGCGTTGCTCACGATCATCAGTTTCTGGCGTGCGCAGATTTGGTGGCGCAACCGGAACGACCCGGTTTCCGGGGTCGACATTCTCGCCACCCTGACGCGCACCAATCAGTTGGCGCCGTTCATCGCCGCCGGATTCACCGCCTGGTCCCTGGCCCTCTATCCCTATGGCGATGCCTACGCCCAGGCGCATGTGGCGTTTTTCATGGGCATCACGGTGATCGTCTGCATCTTTTGCCTGATGCACCTGCGCTCGGCGGCGCTGATCACCACGCTGGTGGTTGACGTGGCGTTCGTGGTGTTCTTCGCCTCCACCCATAACCCGACGTTCATCGCGACGTCCATCAACATCCTGCTGGTATCGTCGGCGATGCTCATCGTCCTGCAGAACAACTACCGCGATTTCACCAGCCTGGTGAACGTACAGGCGAAAACCGAGCAGCTGAGCAACGAGAACCTTCGCCTGGCCAATCTGGACAGCCTCACCGGCCTGCCGAACCGGCGCCAATTCTTCACCACCCTCGACGACGCGGCGTCCGAGGCATTGAAAAATCGCAAACGCCTGGCAGTGGGCATTCTCGATCTCGATGGCTTCAAGCCGGTCAACGACCTGTACGGCCACAGCGTCGGAGACAAGGTGCTGACGCTGGTCGCCGAACGCCTGCTGGAACTGTCCAGCCCGACCGTGCACGTGGCGCGGCTGGGTGGCGACGAGTTCGCCCTGGTGATGAAGGACGACCTCAGCGATGAATCGCTGCAGGCCTTCGGTCGCAAGGCCTGCGGTCTGCTGCGCACCGAGTTCATGCTCGCCGACGTGCCCATCCACATCGGAGCGACCCTGGGCATCGCCACGTTTCCCGGCTCGGCCTCCGACACCACGCAGCTCTATGAGTACGCCGACTACGCGCTTTACCAGGGCAAGCGCAGCAATCCGGGCACCGTCTGCCTGTTCTCCGCCAGCCACCACGAACAACTGCATCGCGACGCCATGACCGAGCAGGCGTTGCGTCGCGCCGACATGGAGGAAGAGTTCTACGTCCTGTTCCAGCCGATCCTCAACAGCCACAGCCATGAGACCGTGGCATTCGAGGCGCTGGCCCGATGGAACAGCCCCGAGCTGGGTCCGGTCGCGCCCGGGGTGTTCATACCCGTGGCCGAACACACGGGCCTGATCAGCCGCCTGACGCCTCCGCTGCTCGGCAAGGCGCTCCGCGAAGCCCACGCCTGGCCGGAGGGCATACGCCTTTCCTTCAATCTCTCCGCGATCGACTGTGGGTCACACGAAAGCGTCCAACAGATCATCGCGCTGATCCGGGAGAGCGGATTCGACCCTGCCCGCCTGGACCTGGAGATCACCGAAACCGCCATCGTCCAGGACATGGCGCAGATGCAGCGCGCGATCATCCAGTTCCGCCAACTGGGCTGCGGCATCTCGCTGGACGACTTCGGCACCGGCTATTCCAGCCTCAGCCAGCTGCACGCGTTGTCCCTCACCAAGCTGAAGATCGACCGCAGCTTCGTCGCCGGCATCCAGCACAATCCGGCGACCTTCAAGATCGTCAAATCGCTGGTGGGCCTGACCCACGACATGGATCTGGAGTGCGTCATCGAAGGCGTCGAAACCCGTGAGGAGCTTGCCGCCCTCACCAGCCTGGGATGCACCCAGGTACAGGGCTACCTGTTCAGCCGCCCCATCCCCGCCGCCGAAACGCTGGCCTGGCTGGGGCGGGCCCGTGTGGAACGGCTATCGAGCTAGACCCACGAATCCCCCGCAAGCAATCGCCAGAGCCTTCCCGCCCCGCAACCCACCAAAAGCCAGACTCCAGAAACGACAAAGCCCCGAAAACGGGGCTTTAACACAGCGATTCTGGAGCGGGCGAAGGGAATCGAACCCTGTTCTTTGCGTTTCGTTCTGAACCTATGGGGCGTATTCCGAGGCTTTCAGGTCCACCGCCGATGCCGATTCGTGCCTTTTAGGCTCGTTCGCTTCGACACTTTTTCGACATTGCCTGCTAGGATATTTGGCAAAATTTGGCAAAGGAGGTCGCAGCTATGAGCACCATGAACATTTCCCTGCCGGACACCTTGAAAAGCTTCGTCGACGATCAGGTCAATCAGCGCGGCTATGGCACCAGTAGTGAATACGTCCGCGAGTTGATCCGCAAGGATCAGGACCGCCAGCACCTGCGTGGCCTGCTCCTGGCCGGCGCCGCCTCGGCTCCGACCGCTCCCGTCGATGCCGGTTACTTCGACGCGCTTCGCCAAAGGGTTCGGAACGTCCAGGAATGAAAGCCAAACCCGTCATTCCGAGGCAACAGGCCAATCAGGACGTTGAAGACGCTGTCAGCTACTACCTGGGCGAACACGCCGAGACGGCGGCCTTAGGCTTCATCGACGAACTGGAGCGCGCCTACGCTCATATCGCCCGCAACCCAAACGCGGGATCTACCCGCTACGCACACGAACTCGATTTGCCGGGGCTGCGCTCATGGCCGTTGAAGTGCTACCCGCATCTGGTGTTCTACGTTGAGCGGAACGATCACATCGATGTATGGCGGGTACTGCACGGCATGAGGGATCTTCCCGCTTGGCTTGAGGGTGACGTGTAGCTAAATCACCAGAACCGCTATCGGTTCCTCGCATCTAGGTTGATACGCGCCTTGCAGTTCCTTTGCTCGATGCTTCCTTTCGCAAACGGGCAATAATCACTGAACTTGGGATCAGGTTTGCCCACAACGACAATCTCCTGTTTCTTCGCCGGCGCCTTGAAAGGCTCCTTAGGCAGCGGTGTAGCTGGCACAACATTCCTTGCCCCCTGGGGCACATAGCTCGCGTCACTGAATGAGGTTTGCCGCTCTTGCTGCTTCTCCGCCTGGGCGTTAGACCATTGAAGCTCGCGCTGTGCTTGAGCGTTCCGCTGCGCAACGTCGCTGGATCTGATCCAGTTCTTCTCCTCCATGGGTGGAGGCTGGTAGCGCTGTTGGCTGGCTAGCTGGAGCGCTCGCACTTTCTCGTTGTGTTTCCGTATCGCTTCGGCATTCAAGCGTGCCACTTGGGCCTCTGCTCGCGGGTTCGGTTTCATCTGCCCTGATGCCAGATAAAGCCCCCCTCCTGTAATGCTTAATCCGAACGCCAACGATACGCACCACATAATGGCGTTTTCAGCTTTGCGCTGGATTCTTGAGGGCGCGTCTTCCCAGTCTGCATTCATATCAAAGCCCTATCCCTGGATCCTATTAAGTTCTAGCTTCCCTAAATACATCTAAGAACGCTTATTACGACTCATCCATTTAGAGAATCGTTTATCCAAAATACCAACCCTACCCGTATGACTTTGCAAGTCATTGGTACTTCGATTAAAATTATCATATTCGACCATCTCCGGATCTAAAATAACTCCGGAACTCTTATCACGATTCATGCTTCTATCATTCTCAAACTTCACCAAGAACTCACGAACAAGATGATATTCAGACTCTTCTCTATTTTTAATAAACCAAAAGTACACTGGTACAACCCCAGCGTTGGACAAAAGTTTATCTTTAGGCAAAAAGATTTGGGACATATCATCAATAGTCGTCAAGACGCGCCTCAGTGCCAACTCAAGTTTACCTTTACTGCTAGAGCTTTCTGACACAAAGTCATCCAAGGTTTTCTTCTTGGTCTCTACCAATTGCTCATTATATTCAAACATTAGTAGTTTCGCCGCAGCATTAAGGTCAGCACCACGCTTGACTGAAAAATTTATATTTGTTTCAAAGAAATCATGCTTTGATATCTCCCGTATTGCCTCCGGGGCTTTGCCAACCATCGCATTTCTAATTTCTGCACCAGTCAAGCTTTTGCTTCTATTTAGCCTTACGAAGAGCTCATTAATTGGCTCATCAGAATTCGCAACTACGCTCACTATAGACAGCGGAAAGGTCTCAAATATCTCAGCAATCTCGTAGTAGTTATCAACCAAATCCTTGTAACCTAGACCACCTAGCTTTAGGCCAGGATCTGCCAGATATATGAAATCCTCATTGAGAACAATTGCCCCATCAAAAAAATCAAAAATAGCTTCGAGCCTTTGCTTCCCATCTACAATGGCATATGGAAGACGGTTTATGTTTAGTGGAGAATCCCCCCATGTAAAATCTGCCATATACAGTTTAGGTACGTCATACCCATTTAAAATTGAGTCAATGAGATACGCCTTATCTGTATCCGACCACAACCTACCGCGTCGCTGATATGATGGATTCATGTCAATCTTGCTTCTACGACTTTTCCACCACGTTAGAGGCTTAGGCTCCATCAACTGAATTTTGAAATTCCGATCTCTCATACTCAAGCCTCAAATCCAAAGTAGCGACGCATTTCCGCAGCGACACCATCCAAATCCGGGTAAATAACGGACTCGGTTATTCCGTAGGAGAGAATAGACCGTCGCAAATCACCCAAAATATCTTTTCCTAGTATTATCTTTTTTAACGAGCTTTCAGGGAATCCATGCTCATCATATGCATCATCCATTGCCTGAAAGTTCTGACCAAAAATCGTGAAGACACCCCTCTGAGCGACTATCCGCGGGCTATTGTGCGCCCCATATAATGCCACCGCATGATTATTCATCTTTGAAAAGATAGTTGTTGGTTGGTATCCATTTAGCTCAGCGTCCTTAGTCACTAGAATTCCGCCATCAAAACTTTGATGCGATAGAGCATGCCGGTTCCACGCGACAGGATCTAGAGCCCAGACGACAGCATCTTCTTTAAATTTCTTAATGCCACCTTTACCGGTCGAGAAGTATGCACTCATTACAGCAAAGTAGAATGCAACAAAAGGGTTCTCACTCCAATCCAAAAGACGCGTGGGAACCCTATGATGCTGCATAAAAAACAGTGCATCCCAGTCATCCACCAATGACTTATCAGTAAAGGGAATACTTCTTTGTCTGAAACGAGTCATTGTATCTCGTTCTAAGCCTGCAATTTCTGCAACCAATTTTTTGCTCGGATGGCGATAAAGCCCCGGCAGTAATTTATAGCTTGCCTTACCCGCACCACGAAACCAAATGGGTGTATCACCAACAGAATTAATTTCTTCTATAGCCCGAATGTATTCAGAAAAATTGGCAGGATGTATCTCCGTAACGTTCGCCATCTGCATTCCTTTTTAAATTATCTTTCCACCGGCTTTGCCTTTGGCATACCAAAAATTTTTCCACTTAACAATCTTATCGCTATCCCGCATTTTGATTGGGAAATTTTATGTTTGTTTCTTCGTAAGCGGGGCTTAATTGACCTTTGTCTGGCATTACTTCGCCCGTCATTAGCCACCACCTAAACTGAGGGTACTTTTCACCGAGCACCTCTAACTCTTCCGCGCTGATTCTCGCCCGCCCTCTTTTGATACTCTGCCATCGCACGTAGTCCTTGCTGTTCACTTCTGCAAGTTCTTTAAGGCTCGTTCGTTCTAGCAATTGAAGGGCTCTATCAGCCATTCCAGAAGCCATTGAAAAATACCATTTATGGACTATTGTCATAAGCAATTTCTCATGTACAGTGTCCATATGGACTATATCCATGAGGCAAGCTCAATTGCCATTAATTGACACGAATAGTGACGGAACGAGCATGGAACTGGAAGAGCTGGACCCTTCAAAGCTGATCGGCCCGCAACAGGACGTTGAAACCATCGAATCCTGGGCAGACAGAAACGGCCTTGCCTACGGCGTAGCCCGCGCCTGGGCCATGAAAGGCGTCCTCCCCACCGTAAAGCTCGGCAAACGCCGCATGGTCAACAGCGCCATGCTCCGTCACTGGCTGCTGGAACAGGAATGGACCGCATGATCTACGCGCACCTTGATAAGCCAGGGAGGGGCATGACCTATGGTCACCCTCGTCAGTTATCTGCGGATCACCCACGCGCCGGACTGCTCCTGCTCTGTGTGCTGGTCCAAAGCCGCTTTTCGGCACCACGCACCCTCCCCGTGCACACCCTGTCCCGACTGCACGCCCCGTGGCGAGCCGTATCAGGTCGATGGCCGGTGGTACTGCCAGACGGCCTCCTTCTGCGCGAAACACACGCCGTCCAAGCGTCCGCCGAAGTTCTGGCGCGTTGTTTACGACAGCGGCAAGCCGACGCCTTTCGTTCCTGTGCACGAGCCGTTCGAGTTGGAGCCGTAAATCATGTCTAGTAAATCGTTCAAAGATGTCCGTAGCGGCTTTATTGGCAACTTCTTGGTTTGTCTCGTCATATTTCTTTTATTTGTTCTGTTTTGCGCAACTATTTGGTTTGCAAATTTCGCTTTTGTTGAACTGCATTGGTTCGCTGCATTTGTTAGTACCGCCGCCGTCGTCCTTCTTGTAGATGTACCGCTGTTGATTTCCTTCATGGATTGGGCGCCGTAGCCATAACCCGCCGCCCTGCCGGTAGCAGGGCGTCAACGGATGTCGAGAATTAGCTCATGCCACCAATCGAAATCCCCGACCCGCTCTTTTTCGCCCTGGCGTTCACGGGTTGGCTGCTGATGCTGTTGCTTCTCCCCGGTGAAGACGCCCCCGAACCCGATGAGGTCAGGGGCCGCCGTACCGGCTCGTCTGGACAGGCTTCATCGTCCAGTCGAACGGAACGCCGGGCGAAGCGAACCCTTGACCCACCCCGACCTGATACAGCCTCGGCTCTGGAGAGTGGGGCAGCTCCACCGCCCCGCGCTCCTGAGCCCTCGGCGGCAAGAGTGGGATGACAAGGGCAAAGCCCTTGGTGTGAAAGAACAACCGGCCGCGCCGGAACAACCGAAGTAACGCAAGACAGCCAGCAACTTTGAAACGGCCCGAGTTAAGGGCGGGGGATTCCTCACGCCGAATTTCGCCAATCGAGTTCACGGCTAATTAACCGACCGCGCAATCAAGCGCATTTAACTGAGGTACGAAACCATGATGTTCGATATTCCGACTGCAAAAGCCACCCTGGAAATTCTCGTCGTTCAAAGCGACTGGTACGCCAAGAAAGACACCGGCGAAGTGTTTGCCAGCCTGCAAGGCTTCTCGCCGATTCCGAAGGGCTCGAAAGAGCGCCCCAACGCCCGTGGCTTCGAATTCACCGGCTACAACTGCGACCCGGCCGTGCTCGAACAGATCAACTTCGACCAAGGCCCGGTGAAGATGAAGTTCGAAACCGCCGTGCGCCCGACCCGCGACCAATACGGCCGGATCGAAAACAAACAGGTCATCGTCGCCATCGTCCACGACGAACCCGCCCCGCGTCAGCAACAGACCCGCCCGAACTCGCAGGTATCCGCCAGCGAGCCGGCCAAGTCCTGACCGTAAACCCAGGGGAGAGACGCCATGTACCGCTACCTGTTCATTGCCGCGCTGGGCTTCCTGGGCGGCTACGCCTCAGGGCACTTCGACGGCCTGAATACAGGTCTCGCCATGGCGCCTCTGTTCAACCCCATTGCTGCTTTCTGAGTAGCCACGAATGACAGGCGTGGTTGCTGTGCAGGTCTGCACAAGCTGGACGATGAATGCTGACGACAGCATGTCCTGCGGTGCACTTGCGTGGCAGCAGGCCTACCTGATTCCGCCCGAGGCCGCCGGATATGTAGACATCCTGGTTTCGGGTGGTTTCGACGCCCAGTCCTTCGCCATCGGTTTTGGCGGGGTGCTGATGGTGTTCGCAATTGGTCTGTCCGCCGGATGGATCGCTTCAATCCTACGTCGCATGAGGTGACACCATGAAACAACTGAAAGCTCTCAACACCGCTGCTCGCAACCTCGCCATCGCTTCCGTTGGCACCGTGATGGCCGTTCCGGCCTTCGCCGCTATCGATGTGGCCCCTGTTCAAGCCGAACTCACGTCGGCCGGTGAAAACGCCGGCACCGTGGCCGGCTGGGTCGCTGTCGCCCTGGTGGTGCTGGCGGGCGCCGGCATCATCTTCGGCATGCTGCGCAAGGCCTAAGCCGTGCTCTGGTCAGTCTGGCTCGGCGCCTTCGTGGCCGGGGCCTTCATCACCGGCTATCGCTGCGGCGAGTTCTTCTGACCAGCGCTACGCCGGCCTGAGCATCGATCTGGTGCCGAAGCAACTAAACCCCGCTCCGGCGGGGTTTTCTTTGGGTGGCTGTAAGTATGAGCATGCATATCCGAACGACTAATTTCAGGGCGCTGCTGGGCAATCTCTGTGCTGTTTCGTGCTTACTTTTTTCGCACGGCGCAAGTGCCACTGAATATTCTTGGGAAGCGCACAATGCTTCCGGTGTATTGATTTCCTCTCATCATTCGACACCATTAGTTGCGTGCCGCGCCATGAACTCTGCTTACACTTCTGTTCGTGCGCAAACTGATAGTCAATTTCGTTGTTATGAAGGTAATTATCAGTACGGACAATATGCGCTGCGAGTTGGCGACTCTTGTCCGCCTGATACGGAATACGATTCTACAATTGGTGAATGTAAGACTCCGCCCCCTCCCTGCGAAGTAGGCGATCCGGGAATTTTTGCCTCTGGTGATGGCCCTGTAATCACTTCCGGTGGCCGTAACTATGTAGTGAATCCTCCCATGGGGGATTCGGTTTGTTACAACCAATGCCGCTTCGATCTTAAATCCAGTGCCACTAGTTGCTTCCGGGTCAGCGGCACCACCGACCGGGGTTTCTGCAATTACCTGGGCACTGGTAACGGCCAAAGCTGTTCGGAACCTGACGCCGCGCTGGGCAGAACCGGGCCGGAACTCAATACGCCTGATACGCCCGATGTTCCTCCTTCTGATCCGAACGATCCTGGGTGCCCTGATGGGTACTCATGGTCGGGAACTACCTGCGTCAAAACGCCTGCGGATGATGGCGGCTCTGGCGACGGGGATGGCGACGGCAATGGTAATGGCAGTGGCGATGGCGATAACGACGGTGGTTCAGGTGGCGGCTCAGGTAATGGGGGTGGCTCCGGCGACGGCGGCTCGGGAAGTGGCGGCGGTGGTTCTGGAAGTGGTGGCTCCACTGGCGGCGGCTCCGGAAGCGGTGATGGGGACGGCGGATCAGGAGGTGGGGGTTCAGGGGATGGCGACGGTGATGAAGGCGGTGTTGCTGGGCCGACGCGGTCACTGGTTGCGCCTGAACCCGGCAGCTTCGCCGAAGGCATCGCCGAATGGGATAAGAAGATAGCCACCGTTCGCGCCGAGCTGGAGCAGAAGATTGACCAATATTCCTCACTGTTCTCCGGCGCCTTCGATCTGAATTTGGGGCAGTCCGGCGGCCATCTCCCCTGTCACACATTCTCGGTCTATGGGCAGACCGCAAAGCTCTGCCTTTCCGATTATGAAGACTCATTAATCAACCTTCGTTATGTCCTCTTGCTGGTCGCTGCTGTGGTGGCTGGCTTAATTATTTTGAAGGATTAAAGCATGGAATGGATCAGCGGATTTCTCGATCAGATCGTTGGATTCTTTCAGTCCATATGGGACTTTCTCGTCTCCGGCATTTATGACTTTGCTAAAGACGGCATGGTGCTGTTAACCAAGGCCGCCATGTATTCGTATATCCAGATTCAGATATTCGCGCTTGATGTAGCTTATACATCTGCTCAGGAAATCATTGGCGAGCTGGGTATCGCGCAGTTCATTCAGCAAAAGTACAACGGCATTAACGGCGACCTGCTCAGCGCGTTCTCCTTCTTTGGTGTCCCCGAAGCGTTGAACATTATCTTCTCTGCCCTCTCGACGCGCTTCGCCCTGCGCTTCGTGCCGTTCATAGGCCGCTGACCATGGCCATCAAGATTCACCACGGCCCGAACGGCTCCTACAAAACCTCCGGCGCTATACAGGATGACGCCGTTCCAGCGCTCAAGGCCGGGCGCTACATCATCACCAACGTGCGCGGCTTCACCTTGGAGCGCGTGCTACAGGTCATGCCCGATATCCCGGCCAGCACCGACATCATCAACCTGTCGCTCGAATCGCTTGATGATATGGAAAAGATGCGCACGTGGTTTCAATGGGCACCGCGGGGCGCCTTCATCATTTTCGACGAAACCCAACTGGTGTTTCCGAAGGCATGGCGCGAAAAGGATCTGGAGCGCTTCGACTTCCCCGGTGGCCCGGAGGCGGCGCAGAAGGCAGACCGGCCGATGTCCTGGCTTGATGGCTGGACACGTCATCGCCATTGGAACTGGGACATCGTCCTGACCACCCCGAACATCTCCTATATCCGTGATGACATCCGCATGACCTGCGAGATGGCCTACCGGCATTCCAACCTCGCCGTTATCGGCATCAAAGGCCGTTACAAGGAGTCGCAGCATGACGCCCAGCAGAACCGAGCGCCCGCCGATGGCACCATCATCGAATACAAGCGAATCAAGCCCGACACCTTCAAGCTCTACCAGTCCACCGCCACCGGCGCGACCCAGGACACCACCGCCGGTAAGAGCCTTTTTAAGTCGCCTAAGTTACTTCTACTACTGGCACTTATGGCCGGCCTGCCTGTGCTGCTTCTATCTTGCGGAAGCCTTTCTTTGTTCGGGGGCGGCACTCACAAGCCAACTACTCCGACTCCTGTGGCGCCTGCTTCGGCCGGTACTGCGCATGCTGGGCAAGCTGGTGGCTTACCTGCTGGTCCGCCTGCTGTTCTTCGGCCTGGCTCTGTGGCTGGTCGGAAAGACGATCCGCCTGCTCCTGAGCTGAACCATCCATTCGCCGGCCGGACCTTCTATGTCCAGGGCGCCGGCGAAGGCACCCGCAACGGCAAATTCTTTCGGCGTGTGGTGCTCAGTGTCGTGGATGACGACGGTCGAGCATTCCAGCAAACCTCCGAGGACCTGCTCGCCATCGGCTACACGCTTCGATACCGGGGCCCCTGCTTCGTTGAGCTGTCTTTCCGCAAGTGGAAGGGCTCAGCGATGTGCCGTGGAATCAGTCCTAGCGACCGCACCGTCCAGCCCCTGACAGCTGCAACGGTGCGTCCTTCATCCCTCATCACACCGGACATGCCCACCACTGTCACAGCGCCGTCCATGGGCTCGGTGACCTCGGGACGCTCTTCAATGACGGTCGTGTCCGATTCCGAGTACGCCAGCAGGCCATGGCGATGAGCGCAGGTAATGGACGGCGCGTGGTAAAGCCCGCCGCCGGAGCGCCCGGAGTGGTTCAGTTCAGAGCGAAGGGCGCGCAGGCGGCGGGCGCGACGTCCCTGTAGCACGTCTTATAACTAGCTTTTCAAAGTGTCGTTTCGTTTCACTGGGGAGTTTCAAGCGTGAAGAAAGCAGTAGATCAAGTTCGCCTGGACCTGATGACCGGCCTGGAGTCTCGGGACTCTCGCCTGTTCTTCGATCCGAAGACGGCACGCATGACCGATCTGTCCAAAACCCGCCTGCTGGGCTGCCGCGTCGATACCGTCCGCCAGCTCTACCGGGGCCGTATCCGTCCCGATGTGCTCGCCCTGGTCGAAGAACCGGGCCTCGTCGAGTTCGCCGGTCACCAGTGGCACGCCGGACGCGTTGGCCGTGATTCCGGCTACCAGTTCAAGCTGCAAAACGCCGACCTCGGCTTCGTCCTGCTGCTGAAAAACTTCAACGTGAAGATCGATGTGATCGGCGCCCACATGAAGATCGAAGTGAGCCCGCACGCTATCCAGTCCTGCACGCCCGCCGTGCTGCAAGAGTGGATGGACCGCCTCGCGACCGAAGCCCTGGAGTTTGTCGAGCCCAACCAATGCGCCGTGCACCTCGCCTTGGACGTGCAAGGCTGGACGCCCCCCTCGGATCTGATCGACCGCCTGCTGTGCCGCGCCCGAACGCGCCGGGATCTATCCGGCATCAAGGAGATTCACTACGACGGGGAAGCCGTCAGCTACGGTCGTGGGCAATCCTTCCTATTCGGCTCCGCTTCTGGCATCCAACTGGCGATCTACAACAAAACGCTGCAGGCCTATGCCATCGACAAGCTCGACTACTGGCGCGCCACCTGGGCCAGCCTGGACAACCCCTTCGACGCCGAAGACCCGCAGAACTACGACCCTGACGCGCCTGTCTGGCGGGTCGAACTGCGCTTCCATCACTCCATCGTCCAGCAATTCGCAGACGGCTCCGAATGTGCCGGCCGGGTGCTGGAAAGCTCCACCTATGCCGAACTCGCCGGCCACCTCGACGGGCTGTTCCAGTACGGTCTGGAGTCCTTCCGCCTGTGCTCGAGCAAGGGCGTCTTCGACGCCTTCTGGACCCTGATGCGGCAGGACGTGCACGTCTCCGTACCGGTCGAATCACTGCTGGGCCAGACCTACTACAAACGCCACTTCAAGACCTCCAAGGGCTTCAGCGGCAAGAACGTCGAACTGTTCCTGGGCAACATGATCAGTCTCGCCTCAAGGCAGCGAATCGGCGCGGGAAAGGTGTTCGCCAGCCTCCGGGAGTGGGAGTGCTGGCCGGTAATCCGAGACCATTACGCGGACAAGGGAAAGACTGAGCGCGATATCTACAAGCACGTCCAGAAGCTCCTAGCCGAACGCACGGTTCGATGGGGTCGGGCTGTCTGATGGCGATTTTCCAACTCTCAGACGGACGCTGGAAAGTCGACGTAGAGCCGATCAAGGGCAAGCGTTTCCGCAAGGTGTTGAAGACCAAAGCCGAAGCCCAGCGGTTCGAAGCCACGTGCCGTTCGAAGTGCATCGATACGCCCAATTGGGCACCAAGGCCGAAAGACAGGCGTCGCCTCTCCGAGCTGGTCACGTTGTGGTTCGATCTGCACGGGGTATCGCTGTCCGATGGGGTACGGCGCCATGCCATTCTCAAGGCCACGGCAAAAGCCATGGGTGACCCGCTCGGCCGATCCGTCGAAGGCTCACACGTCGCCGCCGTGCGTGCACGCTGGATCTCCAACGGCATAACGGGCAAGACCGCGAACAATCGCCTGGGCTATCTGAAAGCCGTCTACAACGAACTGCACAAGCTCGACGTGATTGACTATCCCTGCCCTTTCACCCGTATTCGCCCGATTCGCCTGCAAGAACGCCCGCTGGCCTACCTGACCAAGCCGCAAATCGCCGAGCTACTCGATGCGCTACGCGCGCGCCAGACCGCGCCCCATACCGCAATGGTCGCCTGCATCTGCCTCGCTACCGGCGCTCGCTGGGGTGAAGCTCAGTCGCTCCGGCCGGACAGCATCAAGGGCAACTCCCTGGTCTTCTCCAACACCAAGTCGAAGCGGGTCCGAGTGGTACCGGTCTCCCCTTCCCTGATCGACGCGATCCGCCAGCACTGGAATCAGCATGGTCCTTTCAGCAACTGCATTGGCGTGTTCCGCAAGATCTTGCTGGCGACATCGATCAACCCGCCTCGCGGCCAATCCAGCCATATCCTCAGGCACACGTTCGCCGCGCACTTCATCATGGGCGGTGGGCATATCGTTACGCTGAAAGAGATCCTGGGCCACGCCTCGCTGAGCATGACGATGCGCTATGCGCACCTCGCTCCGGATCATTTGAGCGATGCAATCAGGCTCGGGCCAATGGCGGATTTCGACACTTATTCGACACCAGTAACCGCCGAAAACGGAAAAGCCCTGTAAAAACAGGGCCTTAACATAGCGATTCTGGAGCGGGCGAAGGGAATCGAACCCTCGTCATGAGCTTGGGAAGCTCATTGTCGTGCTGTCGCAGCAAATCTCAGATAGTACCCTTGGGTCAGCTCAAGCCTTTAGAATCGCGGCCCTCAAGGGTATGGCGAATCTACGGCTGTCTCAGATCGTCTTACCTTGCTTCAGGCTAACGGCCCCCAGCAACGGACCCCAATGGACTGACCGCACGTGCTCACCGAAAAGCAGATTCGCGCCCTGAAACCAACCGACAAGGAATTCACTGTCAGCGATGGTAGCGGCGCCAAGGGCGAAGGCGTTCTCGTGATGAGGGTGCGGCCGAACGGAACCAAGGAGTTCTATCACCAGCGGCGCCAAGGCACCCGCAAGATCAAGGTCAAACTCGGGAACTGGCCAGCGCTCAGCCTCGTCGAAGCACGTGATCGCTGCAGAGAGGCAAGGGAGGTGCAGCTCCAGCCCGGAACATTCAAGGACTTGTTGGCGACCTATGTCGCGAAACTGCAGGCGAAGGAGGCGGCGACTGCCGACAACGTCAGGTGGTCCTTCAAGCACTACGTGGAAGAGCCTTTCCCCGACTTGATCAGCCGCCCGGCGGCACTGATCACACCCGAGGACATCAGGCAGATCCTGGTGAAGATGATCAATTCAGGTGTTACCACATACTCCAACCGCGTGCGGGCCAGGCTGCACGCTGCATTCCAAGCCGCGCTCAAGCAGGAATATGACCCCAGAACCTATCTCAGTGATGAGAGAAAGTTCGGGCTCAGGAGCAACCCGGTATCCAGCATTCCCGTGCAATCAGACTGGGAGAATCCCGGAGATCGAGCGTTGTCGGTGAAGGAGCTGGCAGCCCTCTGGAGCCTTCTGCCCGACCAGATGTCCCTTACTACCGCTGAGCTACTGAAATTCCTCATCGCTTCCGGTGGCCAACGACCTGAGCAACTGCTGCGCTCTGATCGCAAGATGTATCTGGATGACCACATGGTGATTCGCAACCGCAAGGGGCGAAACGGTGAATGGCAGCTGCACCTGGTGCCTTTCAATGCGGTGATGCTTGAAAGCCTGAACGTGATGAATGCGATCAGCGACAGCAGTGCTTATCCATTCCAAGGCAAGAAGGAAGGGACGAGTCTGCAGACCCAGTCGCTGTCCAAGGCGGTGACAGCACTCTGCCAACGGCACGCGGACAAGTTCGACGCTCCCTTCACACTTCGCGACATACGCCGTACCTGCAAGACGCTGATGGGGCGTGCCGGCCTCAGCAAAGAACTGCGAGACCGGATACAAGCTCACGCGTTCACCGACGTTGGATCGAAGCATTACGACCGCTACACCTACTTCGCCGAGAAGAAAGCAGGCCTCCGGAAGTGGGCTGCCTGGTTGCGTAAGAACGTTATCTCTCCCACCTGATCTGTACGGACACATGCTCATCACGCGGGCGTGCACGCACGCCTATAGGAATCCCACAAACGAAGGTAGTGGGGGGCATTTCCAAAAAAGTAATTTCTGTAACCTCCCTCTATCGAATGCCTTTAAGCCTTTGATTCGGATGGCTTTTCGGAAACGGATAAAAAGTAATTTTTAGGTAACTGAGTAGTAACCTAGTTACTTCTTTATGAGGTGATTTTGCGATTTGATAAAACCTATATAAATCAGCAAGTTAGAAAAAAGTTACCTATCCAATTACCTCTTGGTTACTTCCTTTTGTAACCAGCAAAGCCCCGAAGAACGCGGGCTCCAGCTGTGGTCCCCCGCCAGATCACCGAAATTACTCTTTCTGTAAACGCCCCCCTATCTCACTGTCCCAGCCATCTTCTCGGAAGCGCTGTTGACGCCCCTCTGCGCAGGGTTCTGAAGGGTTTCCAGCACCAGTGAAAGGCCCCGCCAGCCCAGCACCATGGCCGCTTGGCGGGCGCTGCAGGGGCGCAGAAATTGCCACACGTTTAGCCCGGAGGCGTGGCGGGGGGACGAGCGCGCGCGCCGGGGCAAAAATGGCCCTCCGGCCCCCTCCCGACCGGGCCTGGCTGGCCGGCTGCCGGACGCCTCCACGTCGAGACGATGCTGCCTCCCGCCGCCGGGTCCGCGCCAGCCCGCCGCACCGCTGCAACCCGCGCAAATACTGGCGTCCAGCCCCTGAAACGCTGGCTTGCATGCCCCGAAAGTGGTAGTGTGGGCTGGGGTTTTTCGCGCCGAGAAGCCGCAAACTTTCGCGTGCGCCGGGCAAAAAAAAGCCGCCTCAAGGGGCGGCTTTTTCGTGTGCGCTTTACGGTCAGTTGGTGGCGGCCGGCAGCTCGTACGGGGTGAACCGCACCACCTCTTCCCCCAACCAGTCGTTGATCTGCCGAAGCCGTGCTTGCTCCGGCTCCAGCTCGTTGACTGCCCACACCTGGGTGGCGTCGCGGATCGAGCCGAAGCCCCCGGCGTTCTGCGGCACAACGGCCAGCAGCTGCGGCGGGATGCGCAGCATCGCGAGCTGGTCGTCTCGGCTGATGTTCTTGATTGCGCCGAAGTCGTCCTTGGCGGCCACCTCGCTGATCGGGATCAGCTGCAGCCCTTCCTTCTTGCCGCCCGGGGCGTACATGAACAGGTTGCGGAAGTTTCCGGGCCCCTTGCTGTTCTTCATCGCCGAGCGCAGGTCGTTGATGAAATCCTCGTTGTGGGCGGGGTCGGTCATGTACAGGATGAATCCGGCATGCGACCCGTTCGCGTAGTACTTGCGCCGGAACAGCGTCGCCGCCTCGTTCAGCAGCGCGCTTTGCAACGCGGGCAGCCACTCTGGCAAACCGTAGATTTCCTGGTTGATGTCGGCCACGCGCAGGTGGCAGATGCTGCCGCGCTTGAACTCATGCTCATCCTTCCAGCCGTGGACCTGGTAGAAGCGGTCGAGCTCACTGCCGCGCCGCATGTACTTCGCCAGGCACGGCTGCAGGCCCAGCGCTTGCCTGAGCATGTTGTCGCGCTTCTCCAGATACAGATTGCCCGACCAGCCCATGTCCATGACGATCTGCTCGAACGCCTGCCGGCTCAGCAGCTTGTGCGGCACGAAGGTTCGGGCCAGCGCGTTGCGCTTGAACACCAGCCCCGACTGCAGATACACACTCGCCTTCGACGACCGCGCCAGACCATCCAGCGAGACCGGCGGCTCGTACCAGCGGCCGTTGTCGTAGCACTCCAGGTAGTCCAGGATTTCCCGGCCGTCCAGCACGGGCACCGGCTCGCCGAAGGTGAACGCCTCGGCACGTGCCGCCGTATCGACCAGCTGCTCCCCAAGGTTCGCCGGCGTCGCGCCGGACAGTTCGATAGCGCCCATCAGTAGATCTCCATGATGCCGGTATTGGCCGTGGTCTGGCCCTCCAGCGGTTCGTTGTGCAGGGCATGAAACAGCGCCCAGGCCAAGTCGGCGTGGCCCATGCTGTCGTTGCGCCCCGCGGTATAGGTGAATTGGCGTCCCCCGGCCGTGATGGTCTTGCGGATCGCCATCAGCGACTGCGCCACGTCCACCCAGCCTGCGTCGAACTCCAAGCGCCCCTTGCTGATCACGTCCCACGCCTTCATCACCAGGCGCGTCTTGACCTCCGGGTTGTAGGAGAACGTCTTCAGCGCCGGGAAGAATTGGCGCACCAGCTGGGCCACAGCGCTGCCGAGCCCCGTGGTATCGATCCCGATGTAGGCCACGTTGTAGCGCCGGGTCACCTGCCGGATCGTTTCGGCCTGCACGGTGAAGTCCATGCCTCTGAACTGGTGCCGCTCCAGGATGCGGAACTTGCCTCCCGGTACCAGCGGCGGCGCCACCACGATCAGGCCGGCGGAGTCGCCACTCTCCGCGGGGTCATACCCCAGCCAGACCGGCCGCTCGCCGAACGGCCGCATCGCGAACGGGCTGTAGTCCGGCCAGTCCCACGACTCCACCATGCACGGCTGCAGCATGCTGAGCGGGAAGATGCTCGCCCCATCGTCGACGAACTGGCACATCAGCAGGTTCTGGAACGCCCCGGCGTCGTACTCCTCGCGCAGCTCCTCCAGGTCGAACAGATTGCACCCGCGGGACTCGGCGTCGAGGATCGTCACGATCTGCCGCCAGATGCGGTCCTCGCACAGCCGCCCCTGCTGCAGCGCCTCGTGGCTCACATCCAGCTGAATATGCTTGGCGGCGGGCTTACCCTTGTTGAACCGCTCGCCCGTCCAGTAGGCATAGGCCGGGTGCGCCATGCTGCTCGGCGTCGAGAAGTACGTCTTGCGCCACTTCTTGTGCAGCGCCATACCCGACGCCACCTTGTTGATCTCGGCGAAGCCATGAACCCAGAAGAATTCGTCGAAATAGAAGTTCCCGCTGCGCCCCTGGGCCGTGCGGTAGTTCGTGCCCAGGAAGTGCAGCTCCGCGTTGTTCCAGAGCACGATGGGGTCGCCCGTCAGCTTCACCCCCAGCACCTCGTTGAGGAACGACTGCATGTAGGTCTTGAACTGGTGCGCCTGGGCTTTGCTGGCTGACAGGAAAATCTGGTTGCGCCCGGTGGTGATCGCGTCGATCAGCGCCTCGCGGGCGAAGTAGAACGTCGCACCGATCTGCCGGCTCTTGAGGATCATGCGCGTGCGCATGTTCCCGGCGCGGTGCCAGTCGAGCTGGTAATCGAAACAGCTGTCGCGGAAAGCCTCGACCAGCGTCTCGATCTGCTCCTCGCTCAGCTCGTTGCGCTTCGGCGCCTTCTTCGGCCCCTCGTTGCGCTTGGCGATGTTCGGATTGAGGTCCGTCTCAGTGCCGCCGGCCTGATACCGCTGAATCCGCGCCTGGCGCTCCAGCTGGCGGTGCAACAGGTCGATTTCCTTGAAATCGCCGCTGGTCTTCTCGGGTTTGAGGATCAGCTGCACGAGCCGCGCTTCAAGCGCCCCGCCGATCCGCTCGACGTTGTCGGCCCGGTCCCACTCGTCCCGGGCTTTCCAGCTGTGCAGCGTCTTCTCTTTCTCGCCGAGGTAGTCGGCGATATCGGTGATGCGCCAGCCAGTCCAGTACAGAAACTTGGCTTGGCGGCGCGGATCGGTGGTCGGCTGGGCGATAGCATTCATGGCGCCGATGCTGCCGCTCGCGCGCGCGTGGCCCTATCGCCGCGCCCTGTACCGCGGCGCGCTACACCCTCAGCGCGTTGCCGCGCCTTCCGCCACTGTCGACCATGCCCTCAACGCAACGGCACCCACAGCCACCGCCTTGAGGACAACCGAATGCCCGCCGCCACCAAGAAATTTCGCTCCAAATGGGTCCGCATCTTCTGTGAAGGCGCCACCACCGACGGTCGCACCGTCGAACGCGCCTGGATCGAGCAGATGGCCGCCAGCTACGACCCGAACACCTACGGCGCCCGCCTGAACTGCGAGCACATCCGCGGCCTCGGCCCGGACAGCGTGTTCGGCGCCTTCGGCGACGTGCTGGCCCTCAAGGCGGAAGAGGTCGACATCGCTGGCGAGAAGAAACTCGCCCTGTTCGCCCAGATCGAGCCGACCGACAGCCTCATCGAGCTCAACAAGAAAGGGCAGAAGATCTACACCTCCGCCGAGGTGCAGCCGAACTTCGCGGAATCGGGCAAGGCCTACCTGGTTGGCCTCGCCATCACCGATAGCCCCGCCAGCCTGGGCACCGAAGCGCTGAAATTCAGCGCCCACCGCAAGCTGCACAAGGAAAACCTCTTCAGCGTCGCCGAAGAAGTAGCCCTCGAATTCGAGGAGGTTGTCGAGACCCCCAGCATGTTCGCCGCCCTGCGCGACAAGGTCAGCAACCTCCTCAGCAAGAGCACGGAGAAAGAAGGCAAGGACGCCGCCAGCTTCACCGCCCTGGGCGAACTGATCGAGCAGCTCGCAACGCATGGCGCCGAACAGGCCAAGGCCTTCGCCTCCCTCAACGCCGAGCACGACAAGCTCCGGGTTGCCCACACCAAGCTCTCCGCCGACTTCGCCGAGCTGGTCGCGCGCCTGGGCGACACCGAAGACCACAGCCAGCAGCAGCGCCCGCCGGTCAGCGGCGGCAACGGCCAAGTCGTCGCCGAATTCTGACCCCAAGCCGCCGCCACCACGCGATCCCGCTCGGAGATACACCATGCAGAAGAACACCCGCATCGCCTTCAATGGCTACCTTGCCAACCAGGCGAAAATCAACGATGTCGGCTCGGCCACCGAGACCTTCACCGTAGCCGCCACCCCAGCGCAGAAGCTGGAAACCGCCATCCAGCAATCGAATGGCTTCCTGAAGAAGATCAACATCATTCAGGTCGACGAGGCCGAAGGCGAAGCCATCATGCTCGGCGTCAGCGGCCCCACCGCCAGCCGCACCAAGACTGGCCCGGGCAAGCCGCGCAAGCCGCGCGACGTCAGCGCGCTGACCAAGGACACCTACGCCTGCAAGAAGACCGACTTCGACACCGCGTTCCCCTACGCCAAACTCGACGCCTGGGCCAAGTTCCCCGACTTCCAGACGCGCCTGTCCGGCTCCATCGCCGTGCAGCAGGGTCTGGACCGCATCATGATCGGCTTCAACGGCAGGACGGCCGAAGAAGACACCGACCTCGACGCCAACCCGCTGCTGCAGGACGTCAACATCGGCTGGCTGCAGAAAATCCGCGCCACCGCTGCTGATCGCGTGATCGACGATGGCGCCACCGCCGGCAAGGTCGTCATCGGCGCCAACGGAGACTACAAAACCCTCGACGCGCTGGCCTTCGACGCCAAGCAGTTGCTCGACCCCTGGCACCGCAATCGCACCGACCTGGTCGTCATCGTTGACCCCGCCCTGCTGCACGAGAAGCAACTCAAGGCCCTGGAAAACGGCGCGGACTCCAACCAGGAAGCGAACGCGGCCGAAGACATCGTCGCCAATACCCGCCTGGGCGGCATGCCCATCGAGTACGACGCGCCCTTCTTCATCGAAGGCGGCCTGTTCATCACTCCACTGAGCAACCTGTCCATCTACGTCCAGACCGGCAAGCGCCGCCGCAACATCCGCGACGAACCGGACTACGACCAGGTCGCCGACTACCAGTCCTCCAACGAGGCCTACGTCATCGAAGACTTCGGCGCCGTCGCCCTGGTCGAGAACATCGAGAAGGCATAACCCGCCATGGCCATGACCCTCGCTCAACGCACCCAGCTGCGCAAACGTGCCGCCACCGAGGCGGCGCGCACCGCCCCTGCTGCCCTCATGGACGGCCTCACCAGCTACGAGCTCATGCTCGCCAAGCTCCAGCAGGATCAACAGCGCCTCAAGCAGGTCCAGTCGCAGCAGCACAAAGCGCTGGTCAAGGCCGAACTGCTCCCTGAATACGTGCCCTACGTCGACGGCGTGCTCGCCGCCGGCCAGGGCGCCCAGGACGACGTGCTCGTCACCCTCATGATCTGGCGCTTCGACGCCGCCGACTTCGCAGGCGGGCTGGACATCGCCGAATACGCCATCCGGCACAACCTGCAAACGCCCAACCGCTTCAACCGCACCACCGGCTGCCTGATCGCCGAGGAAGTCGCCCAAGCCGCGCTCACCACGCAGAAGGCCGGCGGCGTGTTCCCCCACGACATCCTCACCCGCACCGCCGTGCTCACCGCGGAGCAGGACATGCCGGACGAAGCCCGCGCCAAGCTCACCCTCGCCCTCGGCCGCTCCACCCTGGCGGGCCTAGACGAGAACAACCCCGGTCAGCCCGGGCAGATACAAGCCGGCATCGACCTGCTGAAAGCCGCCATCCAGCAGCACGACAGCTGCGGCGGCAAGAAAGACCTGGAGCGCGCCGAGCGGCTCCTCAAGAAACACGCTGGCGACGCCAGCTAACCGAGCGGTCCCCCGCACCCGGGCGGCTCGGGGCGGATCAGCCGGGTGACTCCTTCCCGCGCTGTGAAGCCCCGACCACCGCCCACTCATTCAAGGCCCGACCATGAGCGGATTCATCGCCGGCGGCGATACCACCGCCGCCTTTCCCATCAGCAATGGGGAATTCTGGCCCGAGATCGATGGCCAGCAGCTTCGCGCCGCCATGCGTATCGACTCCAGCGTCACCGATGCTCGCCTCGAAGTGGCCACCGTCAACGCCATGATCGAGGCCAATCGCGAGCTCGCCACCTACCGCGCCGCACGCCAGGGCGAAGGTCATGCCACCCTGGCCAACGTGCCGGCCGAGCAGATCAAGGGCGAAAGCCAGCTCCTGCACCTGTACCGCCGCGTCATCTACTGCGGTGCTCTGGCTGAGCTGATCGAGCGTTACAACAGCTACGACGCCACCAACACGGGCGAACAAAAGGTCACCGAGGAAGAAACCAGCCCCGACCAGCTACGGCGTGATGCCCGCAAGGCGTTGCGCACTCTGCTGGGCGTCAGCCACGCCACCGTGGAGCTGCTGTAGTGGCCACCGTCATCGCCGCCCAGGGCGACACCGTCGACCGCCTCTGCTGGCAGTACTACGGCCGCACCGCCGGCGTCACCGAGGCCGTCCTCGAAGCCAACCCGGGCCTTGCCGAGCTTGGCACCACCATCCCGCACGGCACCACCGTGATCCTGCCGGACGCCGCGGTGCAACCCGAACAACGCCAGGCGGTGAACCTATGGGACTGACCAACCGCGGATATTGGAACCATGCGCATGCCTGACAAACCGGAAACATGGGCCTGGCTCGCCGCCTGGCTGCAGGAAAACTGGCCCGCCCTCTACGCCGGCCTGGTCGCCTTCGGCATCGCCGGGCTCCGTATCATCTACGGCGGCGGCACCCTTCGGCGCGTAGCGCTGGAGGCACCGCTCTGCGGCCTGCTCGCGCTCGGCGCCTGCCATGGCCTCAGCCTGCTGGGCATCCCGAGCACCACCGGCCCCTTCTTCGGCGGTGTCATCGGCCTGCTCGGCGTCGAAGGCACCCGCAACCTGGCCGAGCGCTTCTTCAACAAAAAGGCTGACGAACTATGACCACGCTCCGCCATGGCGACCGCAACGACGACGTCCGCACCCTGCAGCAGCGCCTCAACAGCGCCATCGCCGCCGGGCTGCTGGTCGACGGCTTCTTCGGCGACACCACCGAAGCCGCCGTGCGTTCCTTCCAACTCAAGGTTGGCCTGGTAGCCGACGGCGTCGCCGGTCCCAAGACGCTCGCCACGCTCGCCGGTGCCGACTGTTCTGCACTGCTGCGCAACGCCACCCTGGTATCGGCAGCTGACCGCCTGGGCCTTGAGCTCGCCGTCGTGTACGCGGTCAACGAGGTAGAAAGCCTCGGCCAAGGCTTCCTCACCAACGGCAAGCCGAAGATCTTGTTCGAGCGGCACGTCATGCACGAGCGCCTGGCCCTGCCCCGCACCGCCGCCGACGATCCGGCGACCCTGCTGCGCCGCGCCGACGAGCTCGCCGTGAAATTTCCCGCCCTGGTCAACAGACAGCGCGGCGGCTACATCGGCGGCGCCGGCGAACACCAGCGCCTTGCCCAAGCACGCACCATCGACCCGCTGTGCGCGAATGAGTCGGCGAGCTGGGGGGCCTTTCAGATCATGGGCTACCAGGCGGAGCGGCTCGGCTACGCCAGCGTCGACGAGTTCGTCCAACTCATGGGTGCGAACGAGAACAATCAGTTCGAGGCCTTCGTCCGCTTCATCGAAGCGGAGCCGGCACTGCTCAAGGCCCTCAAGGCGAAGAAGTGGGCGGCGTTCGCCAAGGGTTACAACGGCCCCGGCTACGCCCGGAACCTCTACGACGTGAAGCTCGAACGCGCTTACGCGCAGCACGCCAGCTGCAACTGTGGAAAGGCGGTGGCATGAGCACGCTCCGGCAGGCCCTCTACGGCATCGCCCTGCTCGGCGCGCTCGCCCTGCTGCTCTGGGGCAACCACCAGCGCAGCGAGGCCGAGCAAGGCCGCACCGCCCTGGCCGAGGAGAAGTTCGCCAACGTCACCGCGCGCAGCGAGCGCCAGACCGCAACCATCGTCCGCCTGGTCGCCGAGGTGGCCAGCCAGCGCGCCACCCAGCAAGACCTGCAGCAAACCCAGGACGACCTGCACCAGGCGCAGGCCCAAGACCAGCTGATGAAAAAGGAAACCCGCCGCAATGACCAGGACCTCAACGCTTGGGCCGCTCAGCCTCTGCCTGCTGCTGCTCGCCGGCTGCACGCTCGTCCCGCAATCACCGGAGCAGACGCCTACCGTGACTGGCTGTCCCGTCGTAACACGCTGCAGCCTGCCGCCGGCAGCACCACAAGATAACGGCGACCTGAGCGACGCCGACGATGCCGTCCTTGCCGCCTGGGCCGACTGCGCGGCCAAGGTCGACGTGATCTACCAGCACAACCAGCGCGAGGCCCAGCCATGAGCCTGGGCATGGAACAGCTTGCCGAGCAGATCGACCGCCTGGACAACTTCGCGGCCGGCCTTGAGCTGCCGCTCCCCGAGCACCTACACCTGCAAGCCATGCGCGACGGCCTGCCGGAAATCGTCACCGAGCTCAAGAACGCCTTCATCACCGCCGGCGGCGACGACTACTGGAGCCTCGACGCGTGAACAAGCCCAACAGCCTGCGCGAGCACCTGCTCGCTGCCGTAGCGGAGCTCAAGCACAGCCCCGACCGGCTGCTGATCTTCATCGACACCGGCAGCGTCCGCTGCACCGCGGTGCCTGGGTTGTCCTTCGAGTACAGCTACACCCTGCAGGTCATCCTCACCGACTTCGCCGGCCACCCCGACAGCGTGTTCATCCCCGTCCTGGAATGGCTGCGCCGCCAGCAGCCTGAGCTGCTCACCAACCTGGAGCGCGGGAAGGACGCCATCACCTTCGAGGCCGACATCCTCGACGGGGGCAAGGTCGACATGGCGCTCAGCCTGCCACTCACCGAGCGCGTGATCGTCAAACGGCTGGACAGCGGCACACTCGACGTCACCCACCCCGAAGAGCCGGACTTCGGCCTGTGACCGACAACCTGCACGCCCTGGAAGAGTGGGCCGGCCTGCTGCTCGCCAAGCTCTCCCCGGGCGAGCGCCGCCAGCTCAGCACCGAGCTTGGCCGCAAGCTGCGCCGCAGCCAGCAGCAGCGCATCGCCAGCCAGCGCAACCCGGACGGCACCGCCTACGCGGCACGCCGCCCGCGGCAGCTGCGCGGTAAGGTCGGCCGCATCAAACGCCAGATGTTCGGCAAGCTGCGCCAGGCCAAGTACCTGCGCGTGCAAAGCAGCCCCGCCGGCGTCGCCATCGGCTTCACCGGGCGCGTGTCGCGCATCGCGCGCATTCACCAATACGGCCTGCGCGACCGCCCCGGCCGCGGTCAGGCCGACGTCCAATACGACCGCCGCGAGTTGCTCGGCTTCACCGACGCCGACCTCGAAATGATCCGCGACGCCACCCTCGAATACCTCACCCGCTGACCTCGCCCTGTAGCGCCCCCCGCTACACCGCCCGCCAGGTGCTTCCCGCGCGTGCGAGCCGCAGCATCAACGGCATGAACCAATTCGCCGAACTCGCCCGCCTCATCGAGAACCTCGTCCGCCTCGGCACCATCGCCGAGGTGCAGGTCACCCCGCCGCGCGTGCGTGTACAAACCGGCACCCTCACCACCGCCTGGCTGCCGTGGCTCGCGCTGCGCGCCGGTACCGCCAAGGAATGGGACCCGCCAACCGTAGGCGAGCAGGTCGTGCTGCTCAGCCCCTCCGGCGTGCTCTCCCAGGGCGTCGCGGTAACCGGCCTGTTCAGCGATGAGAACCCCGCCAACGGT
>NZ_DJTK01000085.1:52738-116126 GCF_002438225.1 Pseudomonas sp. UBA6310
TGAGAACCCCGCCAACGGTGACCGCGCAGGCCTGCACCGCCGCACCTACCCGGACGGCGCCGTGATCGAGTACGACTTCCTCGCCCACGTGCTGCGCGCTGAACTGCCCGAGGGCGGCGTCAGCCACTTGGTCAGTACCGGCGGCATCAACATCGTCGGCCCCATCAATCACCAGGGCGACTACACCCAGCAGGGCGACCAGCACGTCACCGGAACCGTGACCGTCAGCGACGACGTCATCGCCGCCGGCATCAGCCTCAACAGCCATCCGCATGGCGGCGTGCAGGCCGGCAACAGCCTCTCCGGCGGCCCACGATGATTGGTATGAGCGCGGCGACCGGCCGACCACTTGCCAGCAGCGCACACCTCGCGCAGTCGATTGCCGACATCCTCACCACGCCAATCGGCAGTCGCGTCATGCGCCGCGAGTACGGCAGCTACCTGGTTGATCTGATCGACGCCCCGCTCAACAGCGCCACGCGCCTGCAGGCCTATGCCGCCGTCGCCATGGCGCTCATGCGCTGGGAACCGCGCCTGCGCCTCAGCAGCGTGCTGCTCACGCCCAGCACCACCCCGGGCCAGGCCGTGCTGGACGTCGAGGGCACCCTCACCGACACCAACGAGTCGCTCAGCCTCCGCGTGCCGCTCAGCCTGGGGGCCGCATGACCACCTTCAGCCCCATTGACCTGTCGCAGTTGCCCTCACCCGACGTCGTCGAAACCGTCGACTTCGAGACCATCCTCGCCGAGCGCAAGGCCTACATCGTCAGCCTCTACCCCGACGCCGAGCAGGAAGCCATCGCCGCGCTGATCGAGCTGGAATCGGAACCGCTGAACATCCTTGCCCAGGAAAACGCCTACCGCGAGGTGCTGCTCCGTCAGCGGGTCAACGATGCAGCCCGCGCCACCATGCTGCCGTACGCGAACGGCGCCGACCTAGACAACCTCGGCGCGCTGCTCAACGTCGCCAGGCTCGTCGTCACCCCGGCCGACGCGACGGCGGTGCCCCCTGTAGCCGCGGTGATGGAGTCGGACGCGCGCTACCGCGCTCGCATCCAGCTGGCACTGGAAGGGTTCAGCACCGCCGGTCCTGTTGGCGCCTACACGTACCACGCCCTGGCGGCCTCGGCCGCGGTGAAGGACGTCGACATCAGTTCCGCGACCGCGGGCATCGTCACCGTCACTGTGCTGAGCACCGCCGGCGACGGCACAGCGGATGCCGCGCTACTCGCCACCGTGAACGCGGCGCTCAACGATGAGGACGTGCGGCCGCTCTGCGACACCGTCGAAGTACAGGCCGCCGAGATCGTCCCATACCAGGTCGCCGCCACCCTCACCTTCTACAACGGCCCGGACCTTGAGCTTGTCCGCGCCGCGGCCGAAGCCGCCGTGCGCAAGTTCGTAGCAGAGCAGCACGCCCTGGGCCACGATATCGCCCGCTCCGGCCTGTTCGCCGCACTGCATCAGCCCGGCGTGCAGAACGTCACCCTTGCCCAGCCGGCGGCGGACATCCACATCGACAGCCACCAGGCGGCCTACTGCACCGTGGTGTCAGTGCTCAGTGGTGGCGTCGATGTCTGACCAGCTGCTCCCGCCGAACGCCAGCGCACTCATGCGCGATATCGCCGCCGGGTTCGCGGGTATTAGCGACCTGCCCGTGCTCGGCCGCTACGTGCGCAACCCCGCCAGGTGTCCGGCAGCCCTGCTGCCGTTCCTCGCATGGGAACTCTCGGTTGACGAGTGGAACCCCGCCTGGGGCGAGGACGTGAAGCGCCGCGTGATTGCGGAGTCAGCCGCGGTGCACCGCCACAAGGGCACCCTCGGTGCCGTGCGGCGTGCGCTGGAGGCGATCTTCGTAGACATCCCCTTCCAGATCATCGAAGGCGCGGACGCAGGTTTCTACGACGGCAGCAAGCGCTACGACGGCCTGCACTTCTACGGCCGCGAATCGAACTGGGCGAAGTACTCCGTACTGATCAGCAGGCCGATCACGATCACTCAAGCAGCAAGCGTTCGCCGAATCCTCGCGTGGATCGCACCAGCCCGCTGCCACCTGCTCGCACTCAACTTTGAACAGGCCCTCAACGCATACGACGGGGCCATCCGCTACGACAACTCCTACACGTACGGTGTCGCCTGATGAGCAATCTGAATGAAACTCCAATCTGGGAAGAGGGCATTTACCAGCTCGAGCGACTCGACCCGGTGGCCGGCGGCGCTGACGGGATGGCCAACCGACAGGCCAAGCAACTGGGCAACCGGACTGCGTTTCTAAAGGCGCTGGTCGAGGCGATCCAGGAAGCGCTGGACCTCAAGGCGCCATCGACAAACCCAACCCTCACCGGCACGCCGAAAGGCCCCACAGCTCCGGTCGGGACCAGCACTACGCAGCTCGCCACGACCGCGTTCGTGCAGGCCGCAGTGGCCGCCCTGGTCAACCAGTCGCCGGCCACGCTGGACACTCTCGCAGAGCTCGCCACGGCGCTCGGTAACGACCCGAATTTCGCCACTACCATCACCACGCTTCTTGGACAGAAAGCCCCGCTGGCGTCGCCAGCGCTCACCGGAACGCCTACAGCGCCAACCGCAGTGGCTGGCACGAGCACCACCCAACTCGCGACCACGGCGTTTGTTGCCGCTGTACAAACGCTCCTGACCACGTTGATCAACGCCCGCGCGCCTACGGCCAGCCCCGCCTTCAGCGGTACGCCTACGGCCCCCACCGCCGCGACGGGAACCAGTACCACGCAGCTCGCAACCACGGCGTTCGTGCAAGCCGCCATTGCGGCGCTGGTGAATGCATCGCCGGCGACGCTCGACACCCTCGCCGAGATTGCTTCGGCGCTGGGCAACGATCCCAATTTCGCCACCACCATCACCACCCTCATCGGGCAGAAGGCACCCCTGGCATCGCCGGCACTCACTGGCAAGCCTACGGCCCCTACTGCGGCTGTAGGCCTGAGCGACGGGCAGCTCGCGAACACAAATTTCGTGCAAATCGCAGTGCAGAACGCTATCGCCGCCCTCGTTGCCGCGCTGCCAGTCGCTAATTACTACGAAACAACAGTCAGCTACACGAACGGGGGCACGTTGACTATCACGCACGGTCTCGGCGTGGCTCCGAAGCTTGTCATGTTTGAACTTGTTGCTATTGCCGCAGTAAACGGCTTGGCAGTGGGCGAGAGCGCTGAATTGGGGGCTCAAGACTGCAGCAATAACCTGAATTCCTGGGGCATCGAAGCGCGCAAGAAAACTTCATCGACCGTTACGGTCGTGATCGGTTTTAACGGCCTGACGATGTTCGCGGCAAATGGTGCTGTTAGCGGCGTAACAAGCGCGCAAGTACAAGTGAAAGTGAAGGTTTTTGCGTAATCAAGGGGTAAAGGCATGGAGTTAGATCAAGCAGTGGCCCAGGGCGAGCGGCTGAGCGTCCAGCGGTTCTATGTGAACGCTAACGGGGCATTTATCGGGTCGTGGGTGGATGCTCCCGAGCCTCCCGCAGGGGGAATCGAAGTGCCACTTGGCCCGGAATGGGCCGATCAGGTTTGGAACTTCAGGACAGAAACCTACGGCCCGAGCTTGTACGGGTCCACATCAGATGAGGACGCTTGGCGAGAGTCCGAACTGCTGCTCATCGCAGAGCAGTTGCTGATGATCGAAGACAACGATCCGGCTGCGGCACCGGGTTCAGCAGCCCAGTGGAGGGCCTACCGCGTCGCCGTAAGAGCATGGAAGGCAGGAAGCGGCGACTTCCCATTTGGAAGCCGGCCGACCAGCCCGGCCGCCCTTGAAGGAGCAACAGCATGACCACACTCGTTTTACCCTCTGGCCTCACCTGGCGCCTGCTCGCCTCTGGCCTGGTCCAAACCCTCGGCTTGCTCGCGCTGCGCCTGCTGCTGATCGCCGTAGGCCTGTTCGTCGTGCCGATGGCGCTGCCCTGGTGCAATACGAACCAATCGACCCGCACTCCTTTCACCGAAGCCCTCGGGGACTGGTTGCTCATCACCCTGCCCGGCTGGGCATGGCTCTGGAGCAACGACCGCGACGGCGCCGCCGGCGACAAGCGTGGCTGGTGGCATACCCATGCGCCCTTCGCCCTGGGCGCCTATCACTGGCTGTCACAGTTGCTCTGGCTCGCCTACCGCAACCCCGCGAACAACAGCAGGTTCACCCGCCTGATGGGCTGCCCTGTCACCGAGTGCGACATGCAGTTCTGGGGCGACGAGACCGTCGAGGATGATCCCAACAAAGGCGGCCTGCGCCTGCTGGTGGCCACCCATCGCGAAACCGGCCGGCGCTACGTCGGGCTGTACTGGGTGCACGAATGGTCACCGCGGCGCGCCCTGGTCGTGCAGATCGGATTCAAGGGCGAGCCCAGCGACTGGGCCGAGGACTACACCGCGGACCCGCTGCGGCAGTGGAAGGGCTTCACGTTCGAGATCAACCCGTTTAAGTCGATCGGCTCCACGCTGATCGCCTAACCCGAAACCCTGGGGAGGGGATTGCCCGGCTTCGGCTGGGCTTTTTTATGCGCGGCCCTGTAGCGCCTCCCGCTACAGCTCCGAGCGCTCGCCCCGCTTGCGCGCGCGCGTCACCCTCAAGGCTCACTGAAACGGCATCACGCCCACCAGGAGCCTCCAATGCCCAGCGACTTCCATCACGGCGTCCGCGTCCTCGAAATCAACGAGGGCATCCGCCCGATCCGCACTATCGCCACCGCCGTGGTGGGCATGGTCTGCACCGGCAGCGATGCCGACGCCGCCACCTTCCCACTGAACACCCCTGTCCTGCTCACCGACGTGCTCACCGCCTCCGGCAATGCCGGCGAACTCGGCACCCTGGCCCGCAGCCTGGACGCCATCGCCGACCAGGCCAGCCCTGTTACCGTGGTCGTGCGCGTTGCCGATGGCGAAGGCGAAGACGCCACCGCCAAGGCAGCGGACCAAACCAGCAAGATCATCGGCGGCGTCACCGCCCAGGGTAAGTACACCGGCCTCAAGGCCCTGCTGGCAGCAGAAGCGCAGCTCGGCGTGCGCCCGCGCATCCTCGGCGTACCGGGCCTGGACAACCTCGCCGTCACCACCGAACTGGCATCCATCGCCGAGCAGCTGCGCGCGTTCGCCTACGGCAGCGCCTGGGACTGTGAAACCGTCTCGGAGGCGATCGCCTACCGCGAGGGCTTCGGCTCGCGCGAGCTCATGCTCATCTGGCCGGATTTCGTGAACTGGGACACCGCCACCAGCGCCAACGCGCCGGCCGCCGCCGTCGCCCGCGCCCTTGGCCTGCGCGCCAAGATCGACGAGCAGGTCGGCTGGCACAAGACCCTGTCCAACGTGCCGGTCAACGGCGTCACCGGCCTGTCGAAGGACATCTTCTGGGACCTCCAGAACCCCAACACCGACGCCGGCCTGCTCAACGCGGCGGACGTCACCACGCTGATCCGCCGTGACGGCTTCCGCTTCTGGGGCAACCGCACCACCAGCGCCGACCCGCTCTTCGCGTTCGAGAACTACACCCGCACCGCGCAGGTGCTGGCCGACACCATGGCCGAGGCGCACTTCTGGGCCGTGGACAAGCCCATGCACGGCAGCCTGGTGAAAGACATCGTCGACGGCGTGAACGCCAAATTCCGCGAGCTCAAGACCGGCGGCTACATCATCGACGGCCAGTGCTGGTACGACCCGGCCGCCAACGACGCCACCACGCTCAAGGCCGGCAAGCTGTTCCTGGACTACGACTACACCCCCGTCCCACCGCTGGAGAACCTGCTGTTCCGCCAGCGCATCACCGACCGCTACCTGATGACCTTCGCCGAAAGCGTCCAGGCCTGACCCCATTCACCGCGCGGCACCGCCGCGCCGTAGGAGACCACCACCATGGCGCTGCCCAAGAAGCTCAAGCACCTCAACCTGTTCAACGACGCCAACAGCTACCTGGGCGTCGCCAAGACCCTCACCCTGCCCAAGCTGTCGCGGAAGATGGAAGCCTACCGGGGCGGCGGTATGGATGGCCCTGTCAAGGTCGACCTGGGCTTCGGTGACGACGGCCTGCAGCTCGAATTCACCCTCGGCGGCTGGGACCTGATCGCCGTGCGCCAGTTCGGCGCCGTGCGTGCCGATGGCGTGCCGCTGCGCTTCGCCGGCTCCGTCCAGCGCGACGACACCGGCGACATCAGCGCGGTGGAGGTCACCGTCCGCGGCCGCCACGAAGAGATCGACTTCGGCGAGGCGACCCCCGGCGAAGACACTGAACACAAGATCACCACGACCTGCAGCTACTACAAGCTCACCGTCGACGGCGAAGTCATCGTCGAGATCGACCTGCTCAACTTCGTGTTCATCGTCGACGGCGAAGACCTGCTTGCCGAGCACCGCCAGAACATCGGCCTCTGATCCACCGCCGCCGGCTCGCCGGCAGCGTTCCCCCCCTGAACCCGGAGCATCACCATGGAAACCAGTACCAACCCGAACGAAGAAGTCGTCACCCTCGACACCCCGATCACCCGCGGCGAAACCAAGATCGAGCAGCTCACCCTGCGCAAGCCCATGAGCGGCGAGCTGCGCGGCGTCACTCTGGCCGACCTGGCGCAGATGGACGTGCTGGCCCTGCGCAAGGTCCTGCCGCGCATCACCAGCCCCGCCCTCACCGAAATCGAGATCGGCCGCATGGACCCGGCCGACCTGCTGCAGTGCGGGGTCGCCGTCGGTAGTTTTTTGCTGAAGAAGTCGGACAGGGAAGCTATCCGCGGTGCGTAGAAGAGGCCATGGCCGACCTGGCCATGGTGTTTCACTGGGGCCCGGCGGAAATGAATCCGCTGGCCCTGTCTGAGCTGATGGAGTGGCGCGAGCGGGCCCGGACACGCTGGGAGAAGAACCATGGCCAATGACCTGAAAATGGAGCTGGTGCTCCAGGCCATCGACCGCGCCACCCGCCCCATTCGCGCCGTTACACAGGGCAGCGTGGGCCTTGCCGCCGCGCTGAAAACCAGCCGTGACCAACTCAAGGTGCTGCAGGCGCAGCAGAAGGACGTCAGCGGCTGGCGAACCCTGCGCACCGCCAGTGCCCAAACGGAAACCGCCCTGCAGGCCGCCCGCGACCGCGTGAAGGCCCTGGGGCAGGAAATGGCGGCCACCGGCGTCCCAACGCGCCAGATGACCCGCGACCTCAAGTCCGCCATCCGCGAGGCCACCGCCCTTAAAACGCAGCACCAGGAACAGCAGGTTCAGCTGCAGGGCCTGCGCACCCGGCTCAGCGCCGCCGGCATCAGCACGCGCAACCTGAGCCAGGCCTCCCGCGACCTCAAGCAACGCATCGACGCCACCAACGAATCCATCAGCGCCCAAGGACGGCGCATGCAGCAGCTGGTAGTGCAGCAGAAGCGCCTGAGCGCCGCGCGCGGCCAGTTCGACAAGGCCCAGCAGGTCGCCGGGGGCATGGCCGCCGGCGGCGCTGCCGGGCTGGGCACCGCCTACGCCATCTCCCGGCCGCTCAAGGGCATCGTCGATGCCTTCGCGCCGGCGGAAAACGCCGCCACCCAGCTCAAGGTGGCGATGATGGACAGCGCAGGCCAGGTCCCGGCCGAGTTCGAGAAGATTTCCACGCTGGCCACCGAGCTGGGCGACCGCCTGCCCGGCACCACGGCGGACTTCCAGGAAATGATGACCATGCTGCGCCGCCAGGGCCTCAGCGCGGCAAACATCCTGGGCGGTACCGGGGAGGCGGCGGCCTACCTCGGCGTCCAGCTGCAGATGCCGGTCACTGCCGCGGCCGAGTTCGCCGCGAAGATGCAGGACGCCACCCGCACCACCGAGGGCGACATGATGGGTCTGATGGACACCATCCAGAAGACCTTCTACCTCGGCGTCGACAGCAACAACATGCTGCAGGGGTTCAGCAAGATCAGCCCGGTGATGAACATCATCAAGAAGCAAGGGCTGGAGGCCACCAAGGTTCTTACGCCGCTGCTTGTGATGATGGACCAGGCTGGCATGGAAGGCGGGTCGGCGGGCAACGCCTACCGCAAGATCTTCCAGGGCGCGATGGCTAACGGTGACATCCAGAAGGCCCTGGACGGCCTGAAGGTCACCAAGGGCATCGACCTCAAGATGGACTTCACCGACGGCAAGGGCGAGTTCGGCGGCATCGAGAACATGTACGCCCAGCTGGAGAAGCTCAAAGGCCTGAGCACCGAAGTGCGCCTGGAAGTGATCAAGGACCTGTTCGGCGACGACAGCGAAACCCTCACCACCCTGAACACCATGATGGACAAGGGCATCGGCGGCTACCGCGACGTCGAAGCCAAGCTGCAGACCCAGGCCGACCTGCGCACCCGCGTGAACGAACAGCTCAGCACGCTCACCAACACCATCGAGGCCGCCGAGGGCAGCTGGACCAACGCCATGAGCGAGATCGGCGCCACCATCGCCCCGCAGCTCAAGGAGCTCATCAACGGCGTCGGCGAACTGGCCGTCAAGGTCAAGGATTGGGTCAAGGAACACCCCGGCCTCACTGCCGCCATCGTCAAGACGGCCGGCGGCCTCGCGATGCTGCTCGCCGCCGGCGGCGGCTTGACGCTGATGCTGGCCAGCTTCCTGGGACCCTTCGCAACGGTCCGCTACGGCCTTTCCCTCATCGGCATCAAGGGGCCAGGCGCCGTCATGGCGATCAAGGCCGTGGGTAGCGCACTGCTCGGGGTCGGCCGGGTGCTCATGCTCAACCCTATCGGCCTCGCCATCACCGCGCTGGCGGCCGCCGCCCTGATCTACGAAAACTGGGAGCAGATCGTCCCCTTCTTCAAGAACCTGTGGGCAAGCGTCACAGCAGGTGCCCTCGTGCTCTGGAGCGAGATCCAGACCGGCTTCTCCGGCGGCCTGTCCGGCATCCTGGAGGTGCTGACCAACTTCAGTCCGCTGGGTCTGTTCTACCGAGCCTTCGCCGGTGTGATGAGCTACTTCGGCATCGAGCTGCCGAGCAAATTCACCGAGTTCGGAGGCAACCTGATTCAGGGCCTGATCAATGGCTTCACCGCCATGTTCCCCAAGCTCTCCGCAGCCATCGGCGGCGTGGCGGACAGCGTAGTCGGCACCTTCAAGAACCTGCTCGGCATCCACTCGCCGTCCCGCGTCTTCGCGACCCTGGGCGGCTTCACCATGGCCGGCCTGGAGCAGGGACTGCTCCAGGGCCAACGGGGGCCGCTGGCCGCCGTTGTCGGCATGGGCAAGCAGCTCGCCACGGCGGGCGCCATCGGCATCGGCGCGGCCGGCAGTGCAATGGCCATGGACAACCGTCCGCCGTTATCTGCCAGCGCCGGCGCCCCAACCAGCATGCAGGCGGCAGCGCCCATCAGCATCACAATCAACCCAAGCCCGGGCATGAACGAACAGCTGCTCGCGAAGCTGGTCGCGGCCGAGGTCGCCAAGATCCAGCGATCGAGCCAGGCCCGGGGCCGCAGCTCACTGAGCGACCAGGAGTAACCCGCCATGATGATGGCCCTCGGCATGTTCGTGTTCGGCCTGCCCACCCTCGCCTACCAGGAGCTGCAGCGCACCACCGAATGGCGCCACGGCTCCACCAGCCGCATAGGCACCAACCCCGCCAGCCAGTTCCTCGGCCGCGGGGAAGACACCATCACCCTGCCCGGCACCCTGCTGCCCGGGCTGGCCGGCTCGCCGCTGGGCCTGGACACGCTGCGCATGATGGCCGACACCGGCAAGTCGTGGCCCCTGGTCAGCGGCACCGGCAAAATCTACGGCGCCTGGGTCATCACCCAGATCAGCGAGACGCAGCAGATCTTCTTCGACGACGGCACGCCCCGCCGTTACGAGTTCACCATCAACCTCAAGCGCATCGACGACGGCCGCATCGACCTGCTCGGCACCGTCACCGGCGTGCTCGGCGGCGTGCTGCGGCCGATCCTGAGCCGCCTGCTGTGAGCATCGTCACCCAAGCCACCGAGCTGCTCGACGCGGCCGCCCAGCGCTACCGCGAGCTCACCGCCTACCCGCGGCCGATCTGCCGCGTGGTGGTTGCCGGCAACGACATCACCGGCGCCGTGGTCGAGCGGCTGATCAGCATCGAGCTCACCGACAACCGCGGCATGGAGGCCGACCAGCTCGACATTGCGCTCAGCGACCATGACGGCCTGCTGGCCATCCCCCCGCGCGATGCCGCCATCGACCTCTGGCTCGGCTGGGACGACACCGGCCTCGTCTACAAGGGCCGCTACAACGTCGACGAAACCGAGCACAGCGGCGCGCCGGACACGCTGAACATCCGCGCCCGCAGCGCCGACCTGCGCGGCGCGCTCAAGGTCAAGCGCGAACGCAGCTGGGACAGCACGCCCCTGGCCACCATCCTCAACGCCGTCGCGGCAGCCCACGGCCTCACGCCGCTGATCGGCGCCGCCCTGGCCGCCCTCAACATTGCGCACCTGGACCAGACGAACGAATCGGACGCCAACCTGCTCACCCGCCTCGGCCGCGATCACGACGCCATCGCCACCATCAAGGCGGGCCGGCTGCTGTTCATGCCCACCGGCAAGGCCGTCACGGCCAGCGGGCTCAACCTGCCCCACGTGGTGCTCGCCCGGGCGGACGGCGACCAGCACCGCTTCCTGCAGGCCAACCGCGATGCCTACAGCGGCGTGAAGGCCTACTACTACGAGGTCAACAGCGCCAAGAAGCTGGAGGCCATCGCCGGCGCCGGCGAAAACCTCAAGGAGCTACGCCACACCTACGCGGACAAACACAGCGCCGTGCGCGCCGCCCGCGCCGAATGGAAGCGCCTGCAGCGCGGTACCGCGACGCTCAGCTACACCCTCGCCAAAGGCCGCCCCGACCTGGTACCGGACCAGACCTACAGCCTCACCGGCATCAAGGCCGAACTCACGGAAATCATCTGGCTCGGCGGCAATATCCGCCATTCCTTCACGGCAGACAGTTACACCACCTCGCTCGACCTGGAATCGCAGCTGCCCGACGACGACCTCGCCGCCCTGGCCGACTCCATCGAAGACATCAACGCGGGCTACACGGGCATCGTCGCCGTCTACCGCGACGCCAAGACCGGCAAGCAGAAGACCCTCACCGGCGGCGACCAGACGAAGCCCCGGCGCCTGGTGCACCTGTACGCCACCAAGGCCAGCGCCAAACGGGCGGTGGACCGCGAGCTGAAGAAGCTGCAGGCGGCGAAGGCAGGCTAGTCCGCGCGCGGTTCATCGGCTGGGTATTGCTCAGCGGCTGCGTCCCACAAATACTGTCTACACATACAGTATTTGGCAGCGCAAGCGATGGGCCGAAACACCATCCCGACCAACCCCCGAGCCCCATCGGTCAGCAACTGGCGTCGCCTGCTGGCAGACGAGCGCGAGCGGTTGAATTTTCCCGACCTGTTCTATCGCCAGCTCGAGGCCATGGCTGACGCGCTGCTGGCCAGCGGCGAGGTGGACGCCCCAGAGCACCAGAACATGATTCATCTGGCCGCCGCCGGCCGAGAGCACGCCCAGGACTACCAGCGGGAGGCCCACCAGGTGCACTGGCGCAACGGCACCTATCAGCTGGTCAACGCGGCGGGCGAATCCCCTGGCAAGCTGGTGGGCGGGCGCTACGTGCCGGACTACACCGCCGCCGAGGACGACCTCACCGCCAACGGCGTCGTCGAGCTCACACCCGAAGGCCTGCGCGTGGTGTGCCGCACGCTGGGCCACACCCAGGCGAGCATCGTCGACCTGCAGCTGGTCACCGCCAGCGGTTCGCTCTACGTGCTGCATCCGCTGAGCGTCCACCGGAACGGCGTGGACCTCCCCGTGCTGACCGATCCGGATGCCTTCGGCGCCCTGCTCGACGTCCTGTTCGCCGGCGAGCACCTTGGCGAAGCGCGGCGCGCGCACATCCGCCAGCGCCTTGAACTGTCCCTGTTCCACGTGTGCCAGCGCTGCCGCAACACCCTGCAGCGCGAGGATTGCCCCATCTGCTCCGGGCGCGGCTTCCTGCCGAGGGTCACGGCCGATGGAGTGCTTGCCAGGGCATCGGAAGATGAAAAAAGACTTGTTGAATACTTATATAATACTTATAATGGCCTCACCAACAACGAGGCGGACCATGAACACGATCAACTGGACACGGAAGGCAGTGAAACAGCTTGGCAAGGTAGCCAAGGCTGATCAGGCGAAAATCTACGACGCCGCCCAGGCGCTGGCCGCCATGCCCAACGTCCAGAACGTCAAAGCCCTGGTCCGCCACCAATACGGCTACCGCCTGCGGGTCGGCAACTACCGTGTCCTGTTCGATTGGGACGGCAGCGTCCGAATCGTCAATATCGAAGAGGTGAAAAAGCGCGATGAACACACCTACTAACGTCCAGATCATCAACGGCCCCGACGGGGCCCCGGCGTTCGTCGTCATCCCCTATGCCGACTACCTCGCCAGCCACCCGGCCGACGACCTGGTGCCGAACGAGGTCGTCGGGCTCATGGTGAAGGAAGGGCTGACCGCCATCGGCGCCTGGCGCCGCTACCTTGACCTATCGCAGCAGGAAGTGGCCGAACGCATCGGCATCACCCAGCCGGCCTACGCGCAACAGGAGCAGGCGGCCAAGCCGCGCAAGGCCACGCGGGAAAGGATCGCCCAGGCCTTCGGCATCGCGCCGACCCTGCTGGATCTATAGCGCGATGACGAACCGGTCCGACATGCTGAAGGCCAGGATCGAGCAAGCCTTCAAGCCGTTGAATTGCGAAATCACCGAGCAGCTCAGCAGCTTCGACCTGCGCATCTTCGATCTCGTTACGGGCGAGACCCGGCTAGTGGTTACCGGCATGCACATCGGCAAACTTGAATCGCCGTCGTCCGTGGACGAACTCATCAGTGAACTGGGCGTAGAGCTGCGCCTGACCACCTTGAGCGGCTGGCCGCCGGAGCGGTAGGGCGAAGCCAGATGCAAAAAGCCCCGGCACTGCCGGGGCTTTTCGTTTACGCGGTCATCTGTTCCAGCGCCTCCATGAAAAGGAGGATATCCTCCTGCGCTTTCGCCCCCAGGCACCGAAACAGCGCCAGAAACGCCCGTTCCCGCGCGCTCAGCGCATCCGATTGGCTGGGCTTGGCTGAGGTTTCAGGCTGACCGATCTGCTCCAACATGCTGATACTCCATCATCATCGGGCGCCCCGGCGCCACCTTGGCACCGACCACAACGCCCGGGAGCGCCGCATGCTGTGAGTGGCAGGCGGCGCAAGCCTAACCCTGCCAAGATGTCGCACCTTGCGCGCCGACAATGCCTGTACGGACGGTCGTCGGGGGTAGCCGGCCCTGGCTAACTGAAGAGAATTTCACCCGTCTGCACATTGACTACCGAACCCATAATCCGGTCGAGCCTGAACGTTCGCTCAGCGCCACGTTCGTGGCAGTGCCCTTTCAGATAGGTGCCGGTGATCGAGTGCACAGTAACCCTCCGATTCGTGATATCGCCCTCCGCGTCCATGTATGTGAACTCCACCACGCCCATGCTCCAGCCCGTGCGCATTGCGCGGCTCTTGCTCGGCTTCGGCTTCTGGGCCTTGCGCTTTCGCCTATCACGGCGGAGCTCAACTTGAGGGGCGTCGGATGATGAGCGGCGCCGAAGCACCTCCCGTGCATTAGCTACGGACTCTTTCGCCATAGAGACGCACGCCAATGCGATAACGACGGCCAGCGCGACCCATCCCCAACCCATTTCGGACTCACCGTCGGAGGGCCATATCAGCTTCACGAGCAAGACGGCGCCAATCAAAGCGATGATTGTGGCGAGGACACCGCAAGGTTTGTCCTTGGTTCCTTCATCAGTTGCCAGGAGAAAATAGGCCGCAACCCAAAGACTGATCCCGCCCCCGCTAACCGCCAAAATCGCCAATGCTTCCTTCATCGCTCACTTCCTCCCTGTAGAGCGCATAGACGGAGGCCACGATCTGCAATCAAATCGCTAACAAAAAGTGGAAACTCAGTCGTTTTTTTTGTCGCCAGCGCGACTAGCCATCGCAGCCAGGGCAGTGGTCAGGCGGGCGACAGATTCGCGGTCTCGCTCTGGTAGAGAGCGGAATTGACTCAGGACAAGCGCTTCATCGGCTTGGAGGCTGTCCGCCGGAGCCGGCGTCCGTATCCCGGTAACCACATACAGGACGTCGACGCCTTTCTCGGCTACTGCGGCCAGATACACCGCATCGGGGCTGCGCTCGCCCTTCTCGTAGTTCAGTTGGCTGTTCTTCGCCACTCCAGCAAAGGCGGCGAAATCTGATTGGTTTAGGCCGAGGCGTAGCCGCTCTTCCTTCAGGCGTTCGCCAAATCCCACAAATGATTACCTCTGACCGTTGACAATCAAACAATCGTGGGAAATACTGCGGTCGTCATCACACGAAATCACACGAAACCGCACTATGCCGAACGGATACCCAACCGAGCAAGCGCTCGAAAAGGCACGGACCCAGATCAGTCTGGCGGGCCGCAGCACCAAGGAATGGGCAGAGGCGAACGACCTTTCACCCTCCACCGTCTACGCCGTGCTCAATGGGCAGAAGAAATGCCTGCGCGGCGAAGCCCACCGCGCGGCAGTACTGCTCGGCATCAAGGAAGGCGTGATCGCCGGTAAAGCGCCCCAACACGGGCGCCGCAAGACGGACACCCTGGCCGAGCGCCGCGGTGACGCCCTGCTGGCTGCACCCGGCATCAACCCCGACGTGGCGGAACAGTAATGGCCCGCCCAACTGCTGAAAACGAGAAGGCCGCCCGGCCAGTTCTCGACAGCCGCCGCCAGGTGATGAGCGCGGTGATCGCCGCCTACCCAGGCGGCCGCGAGGGCGCCGCCGCGCTGCTGGGCATCGACCTCAAGAAGTTCGACAACCGCCTCTACGAAAACCC
The DNA here is from genome assembly GCF_002438225.1 of Pseudomonas sp. UBA6310. Classification (NCBI taxonomy): domain Bacteria; kingdom Pseudomonadati; phylum Pseudomonadota; class Gammaproteobacteria; order Pseudomonadales; family Pseudomonadaceae; genus Pseudomonas; species Pseudomonas sp. UBA6310. The sequence continues at coordinate 67,618 of NZ_DJTK01000085.1, forward strand.
CGGCCACCGCCCGCTGACGGACGACCAGATTCGCCAGCTCGAACGCGTAACCGGCACCACCTTCCTGGCTGACTACATGTGCGGCCTCTACGGCGGCGTGTTCGTCGCCATGCCCGACGACACGTCCCTGGACAACCTGGACCTCTACGTCCGCTCGCTGGCCACCGACGTGGCCGAGGGCCGGGTCGATCAAATCATTGCCAAGGCGCTGGAAGATGGCCGCCTCGACGAGGGCGAGCTCGCCGACATCGTCGCCGCTCACCGCCAACACATTGCTGCACGCCACGCCGAAGTCGGCGCCGTTATCACGCTGCACCGGAAAAATCCGGGCAGCCAGGAACCGTAGTAGGCGCATGAAGCGCCGCCATTACTGGCGAAAGCCATGGCCGCACCTGGCGGTCGGGGAGAGAACGATGAGCACCAACCACGGCGGCGGGTACAAGGCCTTGTGCCCGGCTTGCGGCAGCCGAATGCGCATCCGCAATTCGGAAGAGCAAACACCCACCTTCAAGACCATGTACGGCGAGTGCACGAACCTGGGTTGCGGCGCGACCTATGGTGGCTCCCTTGCCTGGGAATACGAGCTGAACCCGTCAGGCGTGGACCGCCCCCGCGTCCGGCTACCGGTGGCCCCTTCCTTGAAGCGGATGCAGGCCATCCGCGACAGCGCCAGGAAGACCGATCAGCTCGACATGCTCGCCGTTCTGGAGGCTTGACCATGCAACCCGTTCAACTGACCCCATCGCTCGACGACTACCGCAGCGGCATGCAACGCCATGCGGCAGCCTTCATCGCTCAGCACCAGGCCGAGCACCTGGACGAAGAAGGGCTCTTCGACCGCACCGTTTCGCACCTGGTGCATGCCTGGAGCGTGCCGGTGTTCCTGGCCGACCGCATCGTCCATCTGGCGATGACTGAGCGCCTGCCCAAGGGCGCCCGCTGGATCGGTATCGACCTCGCCAGCGGCCCCGACTGCTGCCTGCTGCACGACTACCGCATCGGCAAGACCATCCCTGTGCGGGCGCGCGTGCTGCCGCAGCGCTATCAGGCCCAATTCCTTGCCCAGCTGGGTACGCGCGCCTCTCTAGCTCTCCCCTGAATCCTTAAATCGCCCTGCCCCATCCCGGTGGGTTTGGGGAAGTTGCACCCGTAATTCGAGGACGCGCCATGCACAACGCCGTTGCCATCCAGCTGGACATGCCCAAGCCCGTAGCCGAAGCGCTGCTCGCGAGCCTGCGCGCCGAGCTGCGCAGGGCGATCAATGAGCACTGGTACGAGGACCGCTACCGCACCGTCCCGGACGAACTGCGCACCCGCCGCATCCTTGATGATTTCCCGGCACTTGCCGGCCACAAACGCACCATCGGCGCCCTCCAGGCAGCCCTTGTCGCACCCCGTAAGGCTGTCCAATGAAGATGCAAGAGAAACTCCGGTTTGAGGTGCTGCGCCGGCTGGAGAGTGATTTCGGCCTCACCCACATGGCCGGTACGAACTACATGCGCAAGGGTGTTTGCCCGGCGCCGAACTGCGGCAAGAAGACCCTCTACACCTTCCACGATTCGCCCTGGATGCTGATCTGCGGCCGGCCGGAGAAGTGCGGCCACCGTGTTCACGTCAAGGAGCTCTACAGCGACCTGTTCAACGACTGGAGCGAGCAGGCGCCGTCAACGCCCGAAAACCCGACCGCCACGGCGCGTGCCTACCTTGAAATGGCGCGCGGCTTCCGCATCGAGCTCATCGACGGCTGGTTCACCCAGGAAAACTACTGGAGCCGCGACCTGGGCATCGGCAGCGCCACCGTGCGCTTCGCCTTGGACAAGGGCGGCTACTGGGAGCGGCTGATCGACCGCCCCGAGCGCTTCGGCAAGATGAAGGCCCGCTTCCGGCCAGTAGCGCCGGGCAGCGAGAGTTACAAGGGCATCTGGTGGCGCCCGCCGACCCTCGACCTGGTGCAGGTACAGGAGCTGTGGATCGTCGAGGGCATCTTCGACGCCATTGCCCTGATGCACCACGACGTGCCGGCCGTCTCCATGATGAGCAGCGCGCCATGCCCCACTGAGTCGCTCAGGGCTTTGAAAGCGGCCTGCCATGAGGCTGATACCCGCCTCCCGCGGTTGATCTGGGCGTTGGATAACGAGCCGGTGGCCAAGGCCAACATGCGGCGCTGGGCGAAGGAAGCCCGCGCCCTGGGCTTTACCTGCGAGGCAGCCGTCATCCCGCAGCGCGGTGCCAAGAAAACCGACTGGAACGACCTGCACCAACGCTGGCAATTCATCGAGGGCGACGACGAGCGCCTCGAACGCATCGAGCAGGACCTTACCGAGGCGCGCCATCAAGGCGCACTGCTACTGGCCGAGTCCGCCGAGGAAAAGGCCATGCTGATGTACGAGTGGGACGAGAAGAAGGAATTCCACTTCGCCTTCCGTTCCCGCCTCTACTGGTTCCGCCTGGACCTGGAGAAGTACGACCGCGCGATGCGCGACATGGAAACCGACGAAAGCCAGGACGCTGCCCTGCTCAACGACCGCCAGCGCCGCGACAAGGCGCTGCGCCAGAGCGGTTCGGTGATGCGCATCGCCAACTGCTACTTCCACGCCCTGTACTTCATGCGCAACGAGCAGACGGACGAGGCCTGGTACTACTTCCGCGTCGAGCGCCCCGAGGCGCCCATCGTCAAGAGCACCTTCACCGCGGCGCAGATTTCGTCGGCGCCGGAGTTCAAGAAGCGCCTGCTTAACGTGAGCAACGGTGCGCTGTTCAGCGGCACGCCGCAGCAGCTGGAGCGCATGCTCGAAGGACAGCTCGACATCCTCAAGACGGTCAACACCATCGACTGGATCGGCTACACCCGCGAGCACGGCATCTACGTGTTCAACGAGCTGGCCATCGCCGGCGGCAAGGTGCACAAGCTCAACGAAGAGGACTTCTTCGACGTCGGCCGGCAGAGCATCAAGTCGCAGAGCCAGTCCCCCGTGCTGCACATCAACGCCAACCTGGCCGACTACCAGGAAGGCTGGTTTGAGCTGTTCTGGCGCTGCTTTGGGGCGCGCGGCGTGGTGGTGCTGGCCTGGTGGCTGGGCGCCCTGTACGCCGAGCAGATTCGCCAGTTGCAGAAGAGCTACCTGTTCCTGGAGCTGATCGGCGAAGCGGGCTCCGGCAAGACCACCCTGGTGGAATTCCTCTGGAAGCTGGTCGGCCGCACCGAGTACGAGGGCTTCGACCCATCCAAGGCCACCCCCGCCAGCCGCGCGCGCAACTTCGCCCAGGTCGGCAACCTGCCGGTGGTGCTGATCGAGTCCGAGCGCGAGCAGAAGGAAGGCGCGCCGGTGAAGCACTTCGACTGGGACGAGCTGAAAACCGCCTACAACGGCCGCAGCGTGCGTTCCACCGGCGTGAAGAACAACGGCAACGACACCCGCGAACCGCCGTTCCGCGGCGCTCTGCTCATCGCCCAGAACAACGCCGTCAACGCCTCCGAGCCGATCCTCCAGCGCCTGGGGCACGTGCACCTGACCCGCGAGCATCAGACGCCGGACACCAAGGTCGTCGCCGAGCGCCTGGAGCGCATGCCGGTGGAGCACCTCAGCGGCTTCCTGATCAAGGCGCTGCAGCCGGAGGCGCAGATCGTGAAGCGCCTGGACGAGCGCACGTCTGGCTATGAGCAGCAGCTGCTGGCCCTGCCCGGCATTCGCACGGTGCGTATCGCGAAGAACCACGCGCAACTGCGCAGCCTGGTCGACTGCCTGCAGCTGGTGGTGCCGATGAACGACGACCAGCTCGCCCTGGTGCATGAGGAAGTAGCGGCCATGGCCCTGGAACGGCAGCAGGCCATCAACGCCGACCACCCCGTCGTAACCAGCTTCTGGGAGCTGTTCGAGTTCCTCAACGGCCCGCTGGACGAGCCAGGCGGCGCGCTCAACCACTCGCGCAAGAACACCTTCGTCGCCCTGCACCTGAACGAAGTCATCGAGATGGCCATGAACAAACGCCAGCAGGTGCCGCCGATCCACGAGCTCAAGCGCCTGCTCAAGACGAGCAAGTCGCCCAAATTCCTGGAGAGCAACAAGGCCATCAACTCAGTGCGCTCGACCGACATGTCGGGCGCCTCGAAAACCGTCCGCTGCTGGCTGTTCCAGCTCGCGTGACGACTACGCCAGGGCGCGGCAACGCCCCGGTCCCTACCCCAAGGAGAAGCACCATGCACAACACCGCCAACCAGCTCCATCGGCGCGAAACGCTGATCACCCTGGCCCTCAGTGGCCTGACCCTGGCCCTGCTGATCCTGGCCGGCTACCTCGCACCGTCCGTACTGGCCGCGGCCCTCCACTGACCCCTCCGCCCGGGCGCGGCAACGCCCGGGCAACCCTTCCCCAAGGAGAAGCACCATGCAGATGAACGTGATTCGCGGCGAACGCGCCACCGGCAAGACCACCAAGCTGCGCGAGCTGGCCCGGGCCGCCGGCCTGGGCGAGGAGGAAATCATCCACGCCGATTTCTTCGAGGACAACGAGATCGAGATGCTCGTCCGCAACCGCCTTGCCAAGGGTGCGAAGGTGGTGTGCATCAACGACTGCTACGAGGCAACCGTCACGCACCTGACCCGCGCCGCAAGCAGCTTCCCGGCCGATCTGATCATTCATGCCGTGGTCCGGGCGTAGGGGGGAAGTGCAGATGAGCCATTTGAATCGACTGAACCTGCTGTTCGCTTTCGAGGCATGGGCGAAGCCCTGCGGCTACGACCTGACCACCGACGGCACGGCTGGCAACTTCATCAACGGCGAAACCCGCAGCGCCTGGATAGGTTACGAGACAGGCCACAACGAGCGCAGCCGGCGTAACCAGCAGCTGTACGCCGAGATTAAGAAGTCCAGCAGGTACGCCTGCCAGGCAGAGCTGTGCCGTATCAACGGTTATGGCTACCCCTTCAAGGTGCGCATCGTCCACGACGGCGGCGGCGATTACGTCGTGAAAGGTGGAGTTGGCGGCCAGTACCGCTTGGCCGACGTGAACCTGTACGTGATCGACGGCGACAAGAAAATTCGCGTCCGTTGATGCCTGCGCCGCCCTGCCGAGCGGCAACTCGGCAGGGCCTGCCCCCAAGGAGAAGCACCATGCACCACCTACAACAGCACCACCGCTGGGCCTTGCTGGCAATGGTCGCCGCGCTGGCAAGCGTGACCGCCACGTCGGTGGCGCTGGCCATCGCCGCGCTGATCGAGAACGCCATGCTGGCAGCCCTGTTCGCGTCCGCAGCGGTCGTCCTGGACCTGTTCAAGTATGTCGCCTGGCCGCTGGCCCTCGGGCTGCTGCCTTCACGACGAACCCTCTGCGCGCTGCTGATGATGGCCTGCGCGCTCGCCCTGGGCGGCGTATCCGGCTGGGCCAGTTACGACCGGCTATACAGCTCGATCATCACCAGCCGCGCCGAGTACCAGGCCCGCCACGAACAGCGCAAGGTCGACCTGATGGAACAGCGCGACGCCGACGCCGCTCGCATCGAGCAGCTCGACACCGACGCGGCCGCCATCCATCTGCAGGCCAATGCCTTGCGCGAACGCGGCATGGTCAGCCGCGCCCTGGAGCTGGAGAACGCCGCCATGGCTCGCATCGACGCCGAACGCGAACGCGCCCAGGTGCGCAGAGACTCCGCATCGCAAGAGCTGACCACCCTACTCGCCCGCCCGGCCAGGGCCGCAGGCCTACCCCTCGAACTGGCCACCCTGCTCTGCGCCGGCTTTGCCGCCGCGCTGGAGGTTGTCCCGGCCCTGATCCTCGCCGCCCTGCGTTCCACCCCCGTCGCGGAGCGCTCCCCCGTAGCCGTAACCGAGAACCGGAAACAAGCCAAGGAACGCCAGCAGGAACGAACGGAAACCGACACGGGAACAGCCGTCGCCCAGGTCCTGCCGCCCGAGCTGCAGCAGCTCATCGCCAAAGCGCAGAGCGGCGCCAAGGTGGCAGTCAGGCAGGTGGCGAAGGAACTCCAGATAGGCAGCAGCAAGGCCACCCGATTGCTGCAGCAGGCCGCGGAACTGGGCCTGCTGCACAAGACCGCCGGCGGATACGTCGCGGCGTAAAAGACGGCCCCGGGGGGCGGCAACCCCCCGAGGCCTCACCAACCCCAAGGAGAAGCACCATGCAAGCACAAACCCCCGAAGTCAGCGGCGCCGAGGCTACCACGAACACGTTTGCCATCGGCGATAAGGTGTCCTACGTCGTTTCCAAGACCACTGGCCGCGGCGTTCGCTTCACTGCACGTGAAGGCAAGATCATCGCCATCGATGGCAGCGCTGCGACCGTTCAAGCACGCAACGGCAGCTGCACCACGTTGCCACTCGACCAGCTCACCCCCGAAGGCCAGCCCAACGCCCTCACCCGCGCGCTGATGGGGAGCAACTGACATGGCCCACCCCCTGACCTGGAACAACCAGAAACCAACCGCCCCCGGCGCCTACTACGTCCGCGGCTTCCGCCTCGGCGAGGACCATTCCCGCCACGCCCTGGTAGAGGTGGCCACCACCGCCAGCGGCGTGCTGGTCTGTAACATCAACGAGCGCAACATCAACGATGACCTGCGCGACTGGCCGTTCGTTGCCGATCTGGCCGACCGCTTCGAGTGGTGCGGGCCGCTGGTGGAGTCCCGCCCCGCGTCGGTCCTGCCGAAGGTAATCGCCGAGCAGGTTCGGGAGGTATTCGAGGCACACCACAACCCGGTTGCCGAGGCGATCGACTACTTCGAGGCTCTGCTACTCACCTTCACCCAAGCGACGCCAGCCGTTCCTGGCCTGGACCTGGGCATGAAGCTGCCGTGCGACGTGAAGCTGCCCGGCGGCATGACCATCGGCAAAGGCTGCACGCTGTCCACGCTACTGCTCGCCCTGCGCAACCGCGGCGACGACATGCCCTGGCGCCAGCGCTTCGGCGTCCCGGTCCCCTTCGATCCCAGGCTGGTGAACCTGCGCAACGAGCTACTCGCCAAGCAGACCGCGTGCGAAGGCGGTGCCCAATGACCCGCACCCGTCCAACCATGGCCAGCAAGGCACTGGACCTGCCCAGCATCTGCGACGTGTGCGGCAAGGCTCGCGCAACCCGCAAGCACCGCGCCTGCAGCCGTATCCGCCAGCAGCGTAAGGCGGTCGAGTGGGCGGCATTCATGGCCGAACGCGCCGCCATCCGCGAAGCGAAGGAGCGCCGCTATGTCCGTTGAGCCCGTCATCATCAACGTCCGCGAGTACACCGGCACCTACATCGCCAAGGCCCCCGGTATCAAACCCTCAGCCAGTTGCACGGCCGGCCCGCGCCACGCCGCCGACGCCCTGGTGAAAAAGCTCGGCCTTGCACCGGGCTTGATCCAGGAACAGCCCCGCGAGGGGCTTGCCTACGGCTGCTCGTGCTTCGCCCACCCCGGCGAGCTGGCAACCAACACCAGCGACAAGGCGCACTGCCCCAACTGCGGCATCTGCCACACCCGCGAGGAAACCTGCAACGAAGCCAAGTCCCGCACCGGAGGTGCCGCATGAAAGCGCTGAGCATTCGCCAGCCCTGGGCATGGCTGATCGTTCGCCCCGACTTGACCGACCCCGCCGAACGCGCTGCGGCGCTGGCCGCCGGCCACATCAAGGACATCGAGAACCGCAGCTGGCCGACTCACTTCCGTGGGCGCGTGCTGATCCACGCGGGCAAAGGCATGACCGGCGCCGAGTACACCGACGCCTACCACTTCGCACTCGAGGTCGGTATCAAGCTACCTCTGTTCAACGAGCTGGAGCGCGGCGGCATCGTCGGCATCGCTACCATCACCGGCTGCAGCGGCGACAGCCCTTCGCCCTGGTTCTTCGGCCGGTACGGCTTCGACCTGGCCGACGCCAAACCGCTCCCCTTCCTGCCCTGCAAGGGGCAGTTGGGCTTCTTCCAGGTTGACTACCGGGAGCTTCCAGCATGAGCGCCCTTCGTCAAGGCGACATCTTCGCCGCCGGCGCCCAGCGCCTGCAGATGACCGAAAGCATTGAGCTGACGATTCAGTCCCTGCAGGCCTACGGCGCCGATCACGATCACTGGGGCATTGCCTGGTCCGGCGGCAAGGACAGCAGCGCCACCCTCACTCTGGTCATTTGGCTAATTGACTCCGGCCGCATCAAGCCGCCCAAGACGCTCACCGTGTTCTACGCCGACACACGCCAGGAGCTGCTGCCGCTGGCCAATGCTGCGGGCCAGATCATGGACGAGCTGGAAGAGCGCGGCATCCACATCGAGGTTGTCACAGCGCCGATGGACAAGCGCTTTATGGTCTACATCCTGGGGCGCGGCGTGCCACCGCCGAACAACAACACGCTCCGTTGGTGCACGCGCCAGATCAAGATTGACCCGATGACCCAGGCGCTTGAGCAGCGCCTCGCGAACCTGGATGGCAACGTCCTGATGATCACCGGGGTGCGCCAGGGCGAAAGCGCGATACGCGACAAGCGCATCGAAATGAGCTGTGGCAAGGATGGCGCCGAGTGTGGCCAGGGCTGGTACCAGAAGATATTGCCCGAAGCCAAAGGCCTGAAAGGGCGCCTCGCTACCCTGGCCCCACTACTGCATTGGCGTGTCTGCCACGTTTGGGAATGGCTCAAGCACTGGGCTCCGCTAGAGGAGTTCGGCGACTGGTCGACCGCCACAATTGCCGACGCCTACGGCGGCGACGAGGCGGAGGAAATCAACGCGCGTACCGGCTGCACCGCCTGTCCCCTGGCTAGCGAAGACAAAGCGCTCGACACCATCCTGCTCAATCCATCCTGGGCCTACCTCGCACCGCTCAAGCGCATCAGGGCCTTGTGGCGCGAGCTGCGCGAGCCACAGCACCGGCTTCGCAAAGCGGGCATCGAGCGGCTAAAGGACGGCAGCATCGCCGCTAACCCGCAACGTATGGGGCCAATCCTGCTGGAGTCGCGCCTCTGGGCGCTAGAGCAACTGCTCGGCATTCAAGCGGAAATCAACGAGGCCGCGCTGCGCCTCGGGCGCCCGCTGGTGGATATGATCAACGCCGAGGAAGAGGCACGCATCCGAGAGCTGATCGCCGCAGAGACCTGGCCTGATGGTTGGGACGGCGACGAACCCATCGCCACCACCCCTCTCGACAAGGTGTATGCAGACGGCTCGGTGCAGCCCTTGCTGTTTCTGGAGGCGCAATCATGAGCCGCCAAGTCCTGATCACCGGCGGCCGCCGCTTCGGCAAGCGCATGCTTCGCCTGTTCCAATACGCCCAGACTCACGGCTGGTCGGCCGCAATGACCAATGGTGGGCACCTCCGCTTCACCAAACCCGGGCGCCCGATCATCCACACCAGCAGCACGCCGAGCGATTGGCGTGCCGTGGACAATGCCGTGGCTATGCTGGCCAGGGCCGACCGCAAATCCATGGTGGTGGTGCCCGAACATGGCTGATATCGATCACGGCCAGCGCCGCCGCGAATTCGAGGCTAGGTACTGGCTGCAGCGTGGCTACACCAGCAAGGAGAAGGTGGCGGAGCTTGAGCAACTGCTTACCCCGAAACGCGGCGCCAACGGCGTCGCTCACCTGGTGGAAGAAATGCGTCGGCAGTGGGGGCGGCGCGCCGAATGGCTGGGAGGACGGAATGGGTAAGTTGGACGTTTTCATGCGCGAGGAGGAAGTCTGCGCTGCAACTAGCTTGTCCCGGGCCACCCTGTGGCGAGAGGTGAAGGCAGAGCGCTTTCCCAAACCGATCAAACTCACACCGGGGCGTGTTGGATGGCGCTCTTCACATGTCGCCGCCTGGCAAGATTCGCCAGGAACCTGGAAACCATAGGGCCGCGTTGCGGCCCTTTTTTTGGTCCATCAGAAAGTGAAACGGCCCCCAAAGTGGACCCCATCGAAAATGGGGAGACCTTGGAGGCCGCATGGATTCTGGAGCGGGCGAAGGGAATCGAACCCTCGTCATGAGCTTGGGAAGCTCAGGTAATGCCATTATACGACGCCCGCTGAGGGCGCTCTTTTTACCAGAAAGCGTTTGGGAATTGAAGCGCGTTCGGCAGTTGAAGGCCAACCGCATCGACGGCCAGGGGGGCGCGTCATCATTTTCGCGGAGGTTCGCTGCCCGGCAAGAGCGGCGCCTGCGCACCTTTATAACCCGTTGATCTTCCGTGAAATAGCCGCGCATCCAGGTCAGGTGCCGGCATTTTCGCGTGATTCGCATGAGATCCGCTTCGACGAAAAACCTGCAGGAGTCACTTGCAGAGTGAAATTCACCCATTTAGATTACGACTGTAATTCTAAAGCCACAGGATCATTCGCGATGAAGAAAACCCGCTTCCAGAGCACGCAATGCCCCGTCGCGAGGAGTCTCGATCATGTGGGTGAGTGGTGGAGCATCCTTATCCTGCGCGATGCCTTCTATGGGCTGAGCCGCTTCGACGATTTCCGTAAAAGCCTCAGCATCGCACCGAACATGCTTACCCGACGGCTCAATGGGCTGGTTGACAGCGGGTTGCTGGAGCGCCGCGTCTACAGTGAAAAACCGCTGCGCCACGATTACCTGCTGACCGACCGTGGCCGCGACTTCCGACCGGTGCTGCTGACGCTCATGGACTGGGGCAACAGGCATTTCGCCAAGGGCGGTGCCAGCGTGTTGCTTGCCGACAAGGCCAGCGAGCAGCCCGTGCGATTGCAGCTGATCGACGCCCATAGCGGCGCGCCCATCAGTCGGGAGCGGCACGTGGTGCGCCCAGGCCCGGCGGCGGACGAAGCCCTGCATCGGCGTCTGGAAAGTGGCCGGCGGCGGCGCGCCGAACGTGATGCCCAGCTGCCCGCCACCTCGGTGACCCTGTCATGACTTCGCTGAGCGGCATCGAGCCCGCCACCCAGGCCACCACGCTGAAACCTGCGCGCGGCAAGCCGTTCAAGCGCGTCGTCGCCCTGCTGGCCTTGATCGCCCTATTGGTCGCCGCGGCACTCTATGCGCTGCACTGGTGGCAGGTCGGTCGTTTCATCGAGCACACCGACGATGCCTACATCGGTGGCGACGTAACCGTGATCGGGCCGAAGGTTGCCGGCTACATCACGCAACTGGCGGTGACCGACAACCAGCCGGTGCGCGCCGGCGACCTGCTGGTGAAGATCGACGACCGCGATTACCGCGCCCGCCTCGACCGCGCCGAGGGTGCGGTGGCGGCCGAGCAGGCGCTGCTGGCCAATTTGGACGCCACGCTGAACCTGCAGCAGGCGCTGATCAGCCAGGCCCTCGCGGATATCGAATCCGCCAGCGCCGAGCAGAACCGCGCGCGCAACGACAACCGACGCTACGTCTCGCTGGTCAGCAAGAACGCCGTTTCGGTGGAGAACGCGCAGCGCGTGGAAGCCACCTACAGGACCGCCCAGGCGAACCAGGCAAAGGCACAGGCCGGACTGCTCGCCGCCCAGCGCCAGCTGGAAGTGATCGCCACGCAGAAGCAACAGGCCCGCGCCGCGCTGATGCAGGCGAACGCGGAACGCGAGATGGCGCAGCTGGACCTGAGCTACACCGAACTGCGTGCGCCGGTGGACGGGGTGATCGGCAACCGCCGTGCGCGGGTCGGCGCCTATGCCGCTGCCGGTACGCAACTGCTGGTGGTGGTGCCGGCCAGCGGGCTCTGGGTGGATGCCAATTTCAAGGAAGACCAGCTTGCCGACATGCGCCCCGGCCAACCGGTGAGCGTGCGTGCCGACGTGCTGCCCGGCCGCGAGTTCCACGGCCACCTGGACAGCCTGGCGCCGGCGACCGGCGCGCAATTCAGCGTGCTGCCCCCGGAGAACGCCACGGGCAACTTCACCAAGATCGTCCAGCGCGTCCCGGTGCGGGTGATCCTCGATCCGGTCGACGGCCTGCTCGGCCAGTTGCGGCCAGGGCTTTCGGTGACCGCCTCGGTGGACACCAGGGCGCAGACCGAACCTGCCTCCGCGCCGCTGGCCAGCACGCCGTGAGCGCTGCCGCCGGCGCCCCGGCATTCGATCCCGCCAGCATGCCCACCGCCCAGAAGGTGTTCGCCTTCGCCGCCATGTGCGTGGGCATGTTCATCGCCCTGCTGGATATCCAGATCGTCTCCGCCTCCTTGCGCGACATCGGCGGCGGGCTCTCCGCCGGCGCCGACGAGACCGCCTGGGTACAGACCAGCTACCTGATCGCCGAGATCGTGGTGATCCCGCTGTCCGGCTGGCTGTCGCGGGTGTTCTCCACGCGCTGGCTGTTCTGTGCCTCGGCGATCGGCTTCACCCTGACCAGCCTGCTCTGCGGCCTGGCCTGGAACATCCAGAGCATGATCGCCTTCCGCGCGCTGCAGGGTTTCCTCGGCGGCTCGATGATCCCGATGGTGTTCACCTCGGCGTTCATCTTCTTCAGCGGCAAGCAGAAGGTCATCGCCGCCTCCACCATCGGTGCCATCGCGTCGCTGGCGCCGACCCTTGGGCCGGTGATCGGCAGCTGGATCACCGAGGTTTCGTCCTGGCACTGGCTGTTCTACATCAACCTGGTGCCGGGCATCTTCGTCGCCGTCGCGGTGCCGATGCTGGTGCGCATCGACAAGCCGGACCTGTCGCTGCTCAGGGGCGCCGATTACGCCAGCATGGCGTTCATGGCGATTTTCCTCGGCTGCCTGGAATACACCCTGGAAGAAGGCCCGCGCTGGAACTGGTTCAGCGACAGCACCATCGTCGCCACCGCGTGGATTTCCGCCCTCGCCGCCTTGGCCTTCGTCAGCCGCAGCCTGATCGTGTCCAACCCGATCGTCGACCTGCGCGCGCTGAAGGAGCGCAACTTCGCCCTCGGCTGTTTCTTCTCCTTCGTTACCGGCATCGGCCTCTTCGCCACCATCTACCTGACACCGCTGTTCCTCGGCCGGGTGCGCGGCTACAGCGCGCTGGACATCGGCCTCGCGGTCTTTTCCACCGGCCTGTTCCAGGTGATGTCGATTCCGCTCTACGCGTTCCTCGCCAACCGCATCGACCTGCGCTGGATACTGATGGCCGGCCTGGCGCTGTTCGCCGTGTCGATGTGGGATTTCTCGCCGATCACCCATGACTGGGGCGCCAGGGAACTGTTGCTGCCGCAGGCCCTGCGCGGCATCGCCCAGCAGCTGGCGGTGCCACCGGCAGTCACCCTGACCCTCGGCGCGCTGGCCCCGACGCGGCTCAAGCACGCCTCCGGGCTGTTCAACCTGATGCGCAACCTGGGTGGCGCGATCGGCATCGCCGCCTGCGCGACCCTGCTCAACGACCGCACCAACCTGCACTTCACCCGCCTGGCCGAACACCTCAACAGGAGCAACGAGGCACTGAACCGCTGGCTCGACCAGGTCGGCGGCAACTTCGCCAGCCTTGGCCAGAGCGGCATCGAAGGCAGCACCGCCAGCCTGCGCCAGCTCTGGCTGCTGACCTACCGCGAGGCGCAGACGCAGACCTTTTCGGATGCCTTCCTGACCATCATGTGCTGCTTCATCGTCGCCACCGCGCTGGTGCCGCTGATGCACAAGGTCGTGCCACCGGCCGCGCCGCCGGCGGATGCGCACTGAGCAGAAGCGCCGGTGCGCAGCCCTCAGCTACGCGGCTGGTCGTCCCAGAACGGGCGGTTGAATTCCTGCTCGACGTCCACGCGGGTCAGGCCGATGTCCTTGAGCGTCGCGTCGCTGAGGCTCACCAGGTGACGGCGCTGCGCCGCCAGGCGCTGCCAGCGCGCCAGCAGGGCAAGCAGCCGGCGCCAGTACGGGAGGCGCGATGCCGGGGATAGCTGCCCGCGCATCACCAGCGCATAGCCCTTCTGTTGTTTTTTCATCGCAACCTCCTTCCGCGCAGGCGGGTTTCGGGCGGCTAACGTGCCGGTGTTTCGAGGAATATCGCCAGGCGCTCGGCTTCGCTGGCGAAGGCGTCGAGCGCGGGATACGCGCGGGCATCGACCACATCGCCGAGCATCATGCGAGTGAAGCTCCAGACGACGGCGACGGTGATGCCGTCCCGGCCGATCGTCTCGCCGCCCTGCAAGGGCCGCCGTACCAGTTCAGCCTCCAGCTCCGCGTAGGCTGCGAGCAGTTGGCCGTTGGCCCGTTCCAGCCAGGGCGCGTGCTGTTTCTCCACCGGGCGCAGGTTCTGCTCATAGACGATCTGCACGGTCTTCTCCGCCGCGGCGAGCGCCAGGCCGATCACCCTCAACGCGCGCAACCGGTCTGGGAGTGCGGAAGGCATCAGGCTGTGGCCCGGCCCGGCAAGGGCCTCCAGGTAGTCGAGGATCAGCGTGGAATCCATCAACGATTCGCCGCCGTCGCAGACCAGCGTCGGCGCCTTCACCACGGGGTTGATCTGACGAAAGCGCTCGAAGGTGCTGAACACCGAGAGTGGCTCGTGCTCGAAGGCAATACCCAGCCGCCGGAGGGAAATAGCGACCCGGCGGACGTAGGGCGAATCCAGCATACCTATTAGTTTCATTAACGAATTCCTTTGGGTGTCGATAGCGCAAAGCTGTTTCCCTGGGCGCCATATGGCGGCTCGATGGCGATTAAATTAGCGCTTAATCGGCCGTGCGAAAATCGATAGAAATTAAGCAATTCTGTTAGATTTGCTTACATGACCACACTTCCTCCGCTCTCCGCACTGCGCAGTTTCGAAACCGTCGTCCGCCTCGGCAGCATCACCCTGGCGGCCGGCGAACTGCACGTCACCCATTCGGCGATCAGCCAGCAGATCAAGCTGCTCGAACAGTTGCTCGGTTTGTCGCTGTTCGTCCGCGAGGGCCGCGGCCTGACGCTGACCGAAGACGGCCGGCTGTATGCGCTGCAGATTCGCCACGCGCTGGCGAACATCGCCGAGGCGACGCGGCTGGTGCAGGACCGCCCCGGCCGCGACGACCTGGTGATCGCCGTGGTGCCCTCCTTCGGGCTGAGCTGGCTGCTGCCGCGCCTGCCGGGCTTCCAGGCGCGACACCCGCGTTACCGGGTGCGCCTGCAAGCCAGCCTGGGCCTGCAGAACATCCGCCAGGAGGCCATCGACGTGGCGATCCGCATGGGCCAGGGCAATTGGGAAGGGGCGACGCAGAAGAAGCTGTTCGACGACGATCTGATCCTGGTCGCCTCGCCACGGCTCAACGGCGGCGAGTTGCCGGATACCCCCGAAGCGGCCATGCGCCTGCCATTGATCCGCACCGGCGAGCCCTGGCTGCGCTGGTGCCAGGCGGCCGGCGTGGAGGAACCGTCCGACAGCGCGGGCCTGTGGATCAACGATTCCAACCTGGTGCTGGAAGCGGTGCGGCTGCAGCAGGGCATCGCCCTGGAGCGCCGCAGCCTGGTCCACGCCGCGTTGCAACGCGGCGAACTGGTGCAACTGACCTCGATCGCGGTGCCCTATGCGCATCCGTACTGGCTGGTCTGGCCGCCGCGCGAAAGCAGCCGGCGCAAGCAGGAGGAATTCGCCGGCTGGCTGGAGGAGGAAGTCGCGCTCTATCTGGCACAGTTGAGCCGCTAGGACGCGATCTGCGTTGCTCCGTCCAAGACCCGCGTAGTTCTCTCCAACCCGGCGCCGGGCGGGTTGCGCAGACTTCTGGCAGGCAAACCGACAGGAGACCTGCCATGAGTGACTACGTAATCGCCCCCAACGCCCTGCCCTCGGTGGCCGTCGCCGGCCAGTCCGCGCGCTTCCCGATTCGCCGGGTGTTCTGCGTCGGGCGCAACTACTCCGAGCACGCCCGCGAGATGGGCCACGATCCGGACCGCGAACCGCCGTTCTTCTTCATGAAACCGGCCGACGCGGTCGTCCCGGCCGAGGGCACCCTCGCCTATCCGCCGCTCACCGCTGACCTCCACCACGAGGTGGAACTGGTAGTGGCGATCGGCAAGGGCGGCGTCGATATCGACCCCGCGCAGGCGCTGGATCACGTCTGGGGATACGCCGTCGGCCTGGACCTGACGCGCCGCGACCTGCAGGCGCAGGCCAAGAAGATGGGCCGCCCGTGGGAATGGGCCAAGGCCTTCGACGGCTCTGCGCCCTGCAGCGCGCTGGTGCCGGCGAGCGTGGCTGGGCATCCGCAGCGCGGCGCGATCTGGCTCAAGGTGAACGGCGAGGCGCGCCAGCGCGGCGACCTGGCCGAGCAGATCTGGCCGGTCAGCGACGTCATCGCCCATCTCTCGCGATCGGTGCAGCTCAAGGCCGGCGACCTGATCTTCACCGGCACCCCGGCGGGCGTCGGCGCCTTGCAGCCGGGCGACCGCCTCGAAGGCGGCATCGAGGGCATCGCCGAATTCAGCCTGGGCATCGCCGCGCGCTGATTCCCGCGCGCAGCGGGCGAGCCCGCGAACTCTCCGGGACCAAGGCGCTCCCACAAGCAGGTAGGATGGCGCAGCGCACCTGCGCTCGCCCTCCCCGATCACCCTGCGGCCTTCACCGCCCGAGATTCCGGTTACGTCGAACATGCCCGATCCGTCCCGCGTGCCCACGTACGGCATGCACCAACGCAGCGACCGCGCGGACTTCTACATCCGCGACAAGCAGGCGCGCCCGGCGCTGACCGCGCCGCACCGGCACGAGTACTTCCAGATCCAGATCAACCTGGGCGGCGACACGCTGCAGCATATCGGCGGCGCGATCCGCCCGTTCCCGCGCAACACCCTGGCGTTCATCCTGCCGCATCGCCTGCACGTGATCCCGCACCCCGAAGACGGCAACTTCGTGCTGATCAACTTCGCCCAGGAGTTCCTCCTGCCGCAGGTGCGCTGCGACGCGCTGGACCTGGAGGACATTCCGCTCAGCGAGGCGCAGGAACTGGCGCCGTTCCGCTTTCAGGAGCACCTGGATTTCATCCTCGACGACGACGAATTCGGCCCGGTCGCCGAACTGCTGGAGCGGATGCGCGCGGTGGACAGCGCGCGCCACTTCGGCTCGGAGCTGATCCTCAAGGGCTACCTGCTGCAGTTGATCGGCCTGGTCTGCACGCGCTACCAGGACGAGTTGCTGGCGCTGTCGGCGAACAAGGCCGAGAAGCGCGGCCGGCGGGATGCCATGGGCCGGGTGTCCAAGTACATCCGCGAACACCTGCTCGACCCACGGATGAACCTCAAGGACGCCGCGGCGGCGGCGTTTCTGTCGCCCAACTACCTCACCCACCTGCTGCGCAAGGAAACCGGCAGCAGCTTCTCCGAACTGGTGCTGGAGCGGCGCATGCGGCTGGCGCGCACCCACCTGATCAACGGCAACAAGCCCCTCGCCCACGTCGCCCTCGCCTGCGGCTTCACCGACGAAGCCTACTTTTCGCGCTGCTTTCGCAAGCGCCACGGCATGCCGCCAGGGCAGTTCCGCCGCGAGCAGCAACGGGGCGCGAAACCCTGATCCAAAAACGGCGCCCTGCGGCGCCGTTCTCTGTCAGACGTTCTCCATCGGAGGCTTGGGGTAGACCAGTGCACGCAGCTTCTTCAGGCGATCCTTGATCCGACGCTTCAGCCCGACGCCCTTGCGCAGCGCGTTGAGCTTGATCTGCTGCAGCAGGTTGCCGGCCACGTACATCTGGTTGGTGGCGATGCAGAACACCGGTTTGCCGGTGATGCGCATGATCTCCTGCGCCTGGAACTCCTCGCTCTCGATGAACAGCCGCGAACTGAGGTTCTTGCCGTAGACCTCGGCCTTGAACTTGTGGTGGATGTTCAGGCGTCGCCGCTCCTCGGCCGAAGGCAGGTCGACCATGTACAGGGTTTCGTACTGAACCCCGTGCCGGGCCAGCCATGCTTCGGTTTCGCCACGGTATTTCTCCAACCGGCTGGTGACCAGCGCGGCCACCTTGGTGGACGGAATGAACAGCGGTTTGGCGGTGTTGAGGAACTCGATATAACGCGGGCCGTCGTCGTTCTGCTCGGGAGTGGGGTCTTCGCACAGGACACCATCGATATCCAGACACGCGGACATCAATAACGGGTGATGCATAATGTTCCACTCGAACAGTCGTGGCTGCGGGACAACTTCGAAGTGCACATCGACCTGCGCGGTATTATCGCTCTGGGCGAATACCGCCAGACTCACCACGTCGCCGGAATATGTGGCCCTGACCTGTTCCAGTGCGGCCTGCATGGACTTCCCCGTATAGATGCTGTCGTCCACCAGAAGAATCTTCTTCGCCTCCTGCGGTTTGCTCCGGGACGCGAACTTGTAGGTCCGGGTACTGCCCTTCTTCAGGTCGTCGTTGCGCAGGAACGAGTAGAGATCGGTCAGCGGCAGATTGAGTTTCAGGGAGATGATGCTGGCGGCCAGCATGCCACTTCGCGGAATGCCCACGACGAGGTCTACATCAGGCGGAATGCGGGTTGCAAAGCGCGTGGCCAGGTAGGACACGTCGTTGATGCTTCTGTAGTTCATGCACGAAACTCCTGGGCGCAGAATCCTTCTTGACGACAAACGGAGGCGCCTTGCGGGGCGTCCGCGAAGCGTTGTTCGGTAATCGGAGGGGGTAACCTCGGCGACTTCCCTGTTTGTCGGGAACGACTACGTCGTAGTGGTCATATACGCATCGGACTGCACTTCGCGGACTCCCGATCAAACCGGAGAAGTCCACGAATGCATGCTTTTGTCATTCGGGAATATATATGAACGAATTACCGAGAAACCCCGCTGGTCATAACTCGTAACACTCGCCGGTCTTCAGCCCCACGCGAAGGAAAGTTATCCGCCCTGTATTGCCTGGTCATATCTGGCCAATGACGTACATGCGGACACGCATATATGTGAAGTGTCGGGAAAGTGTGTCAGGAAAGTTGAACGCCAATCCCGGGAAGTTCGGCAACAACGCAGACGATCCGTCCGACGAAAGCCAGCGCGTCTGGCGACTCAGGCTTGGGTGGCGGCCGGTCGAGGTTTAAAATGGCGGTCCTCCTTGCAGTGCGGTTCTTCCTAATGAGCTTATCGATTTCCACGGCGGCCCCGGCTCCGCGCCCAGGTACGCCAATGGTCGCCATGACCCTGCTGCTGCTCGGCGCGGTCGCCCTGAGCCTGGGCGTCAGCGGCCGCCAGGCGTTGCTGTTCATTGTCGGCGCGGCGCTGGGCCTGGTGCTCTATCACGCCGCGTTCGGCTTCACCTCGGCCTGGCGGGTGTTCCTCAACGATCGCCGCGGCGCTGGCCTGCGCGCGCAGATGGTGATGCTCGCGATGGCGGTGCTGCTGTTCTTCCCGGCGCTGAGCGCGGGCACGCTGTTCGGCATGCCGGTGAAGGGCCTGGTCGCACCGGCGGGCACCTCGGTGGTGGTCGGCGCCTTCATCTTCGGTGTCGGCATGCAGCTGGGCGGCGGCTGCGCCTCCGGCACGTTGTTCACCGTCGGCGGCGGCAATGCGCGAATGCTGGTCACCCTGCTGTTCTTCATCGTCGGCGGTGTGCTGGCTACCCACCATCTGCAGTGGTGGTCGGCGCTGCCCAGCCTGCCGCCCACGTCGATCATCACCACCATGGGCATGCTGCCGGCGCTGATCTTCAGCCTCGCGCTGTTCGCCGCCATCGCCGCCCTGAGCGCGCGCCTGGAACTGCGTCGCCACGGCCAGCTGGAACGCGCGGCACCCAGCGAACATCAGGGCCTGCAGCGCTTTTTCCGGGGCCCCTGGCCGCTGGTCTGGGGCGCCGTGCTGCTGGCGCTGCTCAACTACGCGACCCTGGCGCTGGCCGGACGCCCGTGGGGCATCACCTCGGCCTTCGCCCTGTGGGGCGCCAAGGTGCTGCAAGCGATGGGGGTGGCGGTGTCCAGCTGGCCGTTCTGGCAGCAGCCGGCGAACGCCAGCGCGCTGGCCGCACCGGTCTGGCAGGACATCACCACGGTGATGGACATCGGCATCATGCTCGGCGCGCTGCTGGCGGCCGGCCTGGCCGGACGCTTCGCACCGAACCTGCGGATTCCGCTGCGCTCCCTGGTGGCCGCGGTGATCGGCGGGCTGATGCTCGGCTACGGTTCGCGCCTGGCCTATGGCTGCAACATCGGCGCCTACTTCAGCGGCATCGCCTCCGGCAGCCTGCACGGCTGGCTATGGCTGGTGGCGGCGTTCGTCGGCAACGGCGTCGGCGTGCGCCTGCGACCACTGTTCTTCCCCGGTGAACGCCGCGAAGTCCAACTGACCGGCTGCTGAACCTCAGCGGCTCAGGGAATGAGCCGCTGCTTGCGCAGGCGGGCGAACACGTCGAAGAAGGCGTCGTCGCTGGCCTGGTAGTCGAGAAAGCCCAGCTTGCGGCTCTTCGACATGTCGGTCACCACCTCGATGGGCCGACCCAGGTCGGCGTCGGTGTGCCAGGGCGAGATCAGCCGGTTCAGGTCCGCTTCGGCCAGATCGAACTTCGCCACCATCTCGGCCCAGACCTTGCCGTCATCCGCCATCTGCCGCTCCAGCGGCTGCAGGCTGCCGTCGAACGGCGCCGCCTCGAGGCCGAACCACTCGGCGATGCGTCGCCACATCCAGCTCCAGCGGAACAGGTCGCCGTTGACCACGTTGAACGCCTGGTTGGCCGCTGCCGGCGTGGTCGAGGCCCACAGCAGCTGGCGCGCCAGTTGGCGGGCATCGGTCATGTCGGTGAGGGAATTCCACTGCACCTCGGAGCCCGGGAAGCGGAACGGACGACCGCTGAAGCGGCAGATCGAGGCGTACACCGCCAGGGTGGTCGCCATGTTCATCGCATTGCCCACCGCCACGCCGGTGATGGTGTGCGGGCGGTGCACGCTCCAGCGGTAGCCATGACGCCCGGCACCGGCGAACACTTCGTCCTCCTGCGCGTAATAGAAGTTCTCGACGTCGAGGCGGCCCTGTTCCTCGCGGAACGGCGTTTGCGGCAAGGCGCCCTTGCCATAGGCCTCGAACGGGCCGAGGTAGTGCTTGAGCCCGGTGACCAGCGCCACGTGTTCGAGGCTGCCGCGCGGTCCCAGGGCGTCCAGCAGGTTGCGCAGCATGGCGGCGTTGACGCGGATGTTTTCCGCCTCGCTGGACTGGCGCGACCAGGTGCTGATGAACAGGTGCGAGGGCGCCAGCGTGGCCAGGGCGGCGTTGAGCGAGGCGGCGTCCAGCAGGTCCGCGCCGATCGGCGTGACGCCGGGCCGGGCGACCGGTTTGCGCGCCAGGCCGGCAACCTGCCAGCCCCGCCCGAGCAGTTCTTCCACGGTCGCGCTACCGACGATCCCGCTCGCCCCGACAACCAATGCAACCTTCGACATAATCGACTCCACGGATAAACGTTCCCGACACCATAAAGACCCCTGGACCGCTGTCCAAGTCGGCACCAAAAGGTAACCACCGATGAAACCCGGGACTCCCGAAGAGCAATGGCGCGAGGATTGTGCACCGCGCCGCGTGCTGGAACTGTTCGCCACCAAGTGGACCAGCATGATCCTGCACACCCTCCACGCCCGACATGGCGGGCGTGCGCGTACCGGCGCGCTGCACCGCAGCCTGTCCGGCATTTCGATGAAGATGCTCAGCCAGACCCTGCGCGAGCTGGCCGCCAGCGGCCTGGTCACCCGGCATGTGGAGGACAGCGTGCCGCCGGCGGTGGAGTATGCGCTGTCGCCGCTCGGCGAGCTGATGGTGCAGCCGATCGAGATGGTCTACGACTGGGCTCGGGCGAACGCCGCGGCGCTGGACGATCTCGAGCCGCGCGCCACCTCGAAGCGACGCTGAGGCTCAGGCGAACGGCAGCGGGCCGGTGAACGAGCCGATCGGCAGCCAGTGGGTGATCAGCCCGGTTTCGGCCCGCCAGTGGTGCAGCAACATCGCCGGCGGCTCGATGTAGGACGCTTCCTCGGCGTCCGGGTCCAGGCGCAGGGCGATGGCCGTGGTGGTGCTCGGCGCGGTGCACAGCAGCGTGCCGCCGAAGCGCAGCTGCATCGAGCGATGGATATGTCCGCAGACGATCCGCTCGACCGCCGGGTAGCGCGACACCAGCTGCTCCAGCCGGTGGCCGTTGCGGCATTTGTACAGATCGATGTACGGGATGCCGCTGTCGAACGGCGGCTGGTGCAGCATGAT
Organism: Pseudomonas sp. UBA6310; assembly: GCF_002438225.1. Classification (NCBI taxonomy): domain Bacteria; kingdom Pseudomonadati; phylum Pseudomonadota; class Gammaproteobacteria; order Pseudomonadales; family Pseudomonadaceae; genus Pseudomonas; species Pseudomonas sp. UBA6310. The sequence continues at coordinate 89,602 of NZ_DJTK01000085.1, forward strand.
CAGCGTCGGCCGCTGCGGCTCGCGCGCCAGCGCCTGTTCCAGCCAGGCCACGGCCGCTTCGCTCATGTCGCCGTGGTGCTCGCCGGGCACGGTGACGTCCAGGCCGATGATGCGCAGCGGGCCGTGGTCGGCGGCGATGAAATGCAGCGGGCCGCCGGCGGGCAGATAATGGTGGTCGGCGAAGGCCGCGCGAAACGCTTCGCGCTCGTCGTGGTTGCCGGGAATGAGCAGCATGGGCTGGCGAACCCCGGCCAGCAGCGCCCTGGCCATCGCGTACTCGGCGGGAGAACCTTCGTCGACCAGATCGCCGCTGATGATCAGCAGGTCCGGCTGCGGATGCAGCTGGTTCAACTGGTCGATGGCGGCGCGGAACATCGCGTTGGAGTCCACCCGCCCCTGGTAGAGCGTATCGACGGGACGGATGTGCGGGTCGGACAGTTGGGCGATGAGCATTCTTTCCCCAGGGCTCGTATGATCGATGCCCCGGCGGCAATCACGCAGAGCATTCGGCGGAGTACCGCAGCAAGTAACGCGCCACACAGAAGAGCCCGGGGAAGGACAAGTTCATCTGGCGCTTCTCGGAAAAATCCATATATTGAATGCAAAATACAAAAAGAGAGGTGACGAAATGAATAACCCACCCCTTCGCCCGGTCACGGTGCGCTTCAAGGGTCCTTCGCTGCTGAGCACGCCGCTGCTGAACAAGGGCACCGCCTTCTCTGCCGAAGAACGCCGCGAACTGGGCCTGCTCGGCCTCCTGCCGAATCAGATCGAAACCATCGACCAGCAGGCCGCCCGCGCCTACCGTCAGTTCGAGGCCTGCAACACCGATCTCGAACGCCACGTGCTGCTGCGTTCGATCCAGGATTTCAACGAAACCCTGTTCTACCGCCTGGTCGACGAGCACCTCGAGGAGATGCTGCCGGTCATCTACACGCCGACCGTGGGCAAGGCCTGCCAGGAATTCTCGCGTATCTACCGCAGCCACCGCGGCCTGTTCATCTCCTACGATGACCGCGAGCAGATGGATGAAATCATCGGCAACGTCACCAAGGACAACGTCAAGGTGATCGTGGTCAGCGACTGCGAACGCATCCTCGGCCTCGGCGACCAGGGCGTCGGCGGCATGGGCATCCCGATCGGCAAGCTGTCGCTGTACACCGCCTGCGGTGGCGTCAGCCCGGCCTACACGCTGCCGATCGTGCTGGACGTCGGCACCAACAACCCCGAGCGTCTGGAAGACCCACTGTACTTCGGCATCCGCCGCCAGCGCGTGCGCGGCGAGGAGTACTACGCCTTCGTCGAGCAATTCGTCGCCGCGGTGAAACGCCGTTGGCCGAACGTGCTGCTGCAGTTCGAGGACTTCGCCCTGGCCACCGCGATGCCGCTGCTGGAGCGCTACCGCGACGAGCTGTGCTGCTTCAACGACGACATCCAGGGCACTGCGGCGGTCACCGTAGGCACCCTGCTGGCCGCCTGCAAGCTCAAGGGCGAGAAGCTCAGCGAGCAGACCGTGGCCTTCGTCGGCGCCGGTTCCGCCGGTTGCGGCATCGCCGAGCAGATCATCGCGGCGATGAAGGCCGAGGGGCTCAGCGACGCGCAGGCACGCCAGCACGTCTACCTGCTCAACAGCAAGGGCCTGCTCACCGACGACCAGGAAGGCCTGTACGACTTCCAGAAGCGCCTGATGCACAGCCGCGACGAAGTGGCCGGCTGGAAGACCAGCGCAACGCTGCCCTCGCTGCTCGACGTGGTCGCCAACGCCAAGCCCAGCGTGCTGATCGGGGTGTCCGGCAAGGGTGGGCTGTTCACCCAGGAAATCATAGAGACCCTCCACAGCCACTGCCCGCGGCCGATCATCATGCCGCTGTCCAACCCGACCTCGCAGATCGAGGCGCGCCCGGAAGACGTGCTGACCTGGACCAAGGGCCAGGCGCTGATCGCCACCGGCAGCCCGTTCAAGCCGGTCACCGTGGACGGCAAAACCTACCCGATCGCCCAGTGCAACAACTCCTACATCTTCCCCGGCATCGGCCTGGGCGTGCTGGCGGTGCAGGCCGAGCGCGTCACCGAAAGCATGCTGATGGCCTCGGCGCTGGCACTGGCCGAATGCTCCGCCAGTGACGAGATGCTGCCGCCGCTGAGCAAGGTGCAGGAAGTCAGCAAGCGCATCGCCTTCGCCGTGGGCAAGGCTGCGCAGGAAGCCGGCGTGGCGCCGGGGCGCAGCGACGACGAGCTGCACGCGGCGATCGAGGCGAACTTCTGGTACCCGCGTTACCGGCAATACCGCGCGCAGGACTGATAGTCCCGACGCGTTGGCGAAACCAGAACCCCCGGCTTGTCCGGGGGTTTTTCGTTAGGGGTCGCAGGTGCCAGTGGCCTGGATCGGTGGGCTGGACACCGGTGGGCTGAAGCCCACCCTACGCGCTGCGATTCCCGGGGTGATGGCGCAAACGAAAAGCCCCCGGCATCGCCGCCAGGGGCTCTGGAATTTCGCGCAACACCGTAGGGTGGGCTTCAGCCCACCACGGATACTGAGGGCGGTGGGCTTAAGCCCACCACGGATACTGGACGGCGGTGGGCTGAAGCCCACCCTACGTGCTGCGATTCCCGGGGTGATGGACGCGAACGAAAAGCCCCCGGCATCGCCGCCAGGGGCTCTGGAATTTCGCGCAACACCGTAGGGTGGGCTTCAGCCCACCACGGATACCGACCCCACCGAACGCGGCCGCCGGAGGAACTCAGACCAACGTCAACTCCACCGCCGGCAAGCCGGCGATGCTGCCTTTCACGGCACCGGCGCCTTCGGCGAAGTACATGCCGATGTAGGAACCGGTGGTGACCACGGTTTCCGGGGTCAGCACGATGCCCTGGGCGGTGCAGTGATTGACCAGCCACGGCAGCAGGCGGCGTGGATCGCCGGCGGTGTTGACCGCGGTCCAGTCCGGCAGGCGGCGCTCGCCGGCGAACTCGAAGGTCAGCGAAGGGGCGGCGAAGGGAAAGTCTTCCCGATAGGGGATGAACTCGCCGACCACCAGCGCGCCGTGGCTCATCAGGTCCGCCAGTTGCCAGAGCGGCTCGACCTTCGGCCAGTCGGCGTAGCGGCTGGTGACCAGCTCGATGGTCGGGCCCATGGAGCCGATGGCCTGCATCACCTCCTCGTCCGAATAACTGCGCCCCGGCTCGAAACGGCGGTTGAAGCGGAACGCTACCTCGAGCTCCAGCGCCAGCGGCTGGAAGTCGTCGCGGCGCAGTTGCACGCCGGTCGGATGCACGCCGTCGGCAGGCAACGGCGCCGCCTGGATCGGCCCGTCGGAGGATTTCGAGCCGACCTTCCAGCCCGCCACTCCTACATCGCGCAAGCCGAGAATCTGCTTGTGCACGGCGTAAGCGGCGGCCGGATTGGCGGGCGCCTGCGCCGGGTCCAGCCCGGTCAGCGGCTGGCGGTCCTGGCGCGCCTGATGAAGCAGGCTGGCGAGGGTTGATGCGGGAGCAGCGGTAGTCACGGCGGATTCCTCGTTTCGTTCGGTCGGCCGCTACCCGAGGGTGGCGGCCGAGGATCAGGGGGTGTGCGACCGTGTCGCTAGTGCTGCGCCACGGCGCCCACGGGAGCCTGCGGCTGGTAGGACTGGATGTCGAACTTGCGCTCGGGGTGCATGCGGAACGACAGCAGCACGCCACAGCCCATCAGCACCATGCTTACCACAAACGGCAGTTCCCAGCTGCCGTAGTGGTCGATGAGGAACCCGGAAACCACAGGCGAGAGGATCGCCGCGGCAGCCGAGCCGGTGTTCATCATGCCGCTGGCGGTGCCCGAGCATTCCGGCGCGATGTCCATCGGAATCGCCCACACCGGGCCGATCATCAGCTCGGCGAAGAAGAAGCCGGCGGACAGGCAGGCCATGGCCAGGTACATGTTCTTGGTGAAGGCCACCGGAATCAGCGCGATCAGCGCCAGGGTCATGCAGATGGCGATCATCCAGCTGCGCGAGCGCTTCAGGCAGTTGGTCTTCACCAGCAGGCGGTCGGTGATGATGCCGCCGAGGGTGTCGCCGATGACGCCGGCGAAGAACACCGCCGAGGCGAAGATCGCCGACTTCTTCAGGTCCAGGCTGTAGTTGTGCAGGAAGTACTGGGGAATCCAGGAGAGGAACAGCCAGAGCGTCCAGCCGTAGCAGAAGTAGACGATGGTCACCGGCCACATGCGCTTGAACAGCGGTCCCCAGGGGACGACGATCTTGACCTTCTTGGGTTCGGGCAGGGAGTCGATTTCCTCCTGGGTAATGCGCGGATGGTCCTTGGGGTTCTCGGTGGAGAGGAAGGCCCAGGCCGCGACCCAGATCAGACTGATGATCCCGCAGACGAAGAACGAGGCGCGCCAGCCGTAGATCGACATGATGCCGACGATGGCCGCCGGCGCCACGGCGTTGCCGATGCGCGCCGCCGAGTGGGTGATGCCCTGGGCGAAACCGCGCTTTTCCTTCGGCACCCAGCGCGACATCGCCGAGGTGGCTGCGGGAAAGGTCGCCCCTTCGCCGAGGCCGAGCAGCAGGCGTGCAATGAGCAGTGAAACCAGGCCGCCGGCGAAACCGGTGAGAATGGTAGCCGCGGCCCACATCAGCCCGCAGAAGATCAGCGTGCGGCGCGAGCCGAAGCGGTCGCTGACCCAGCCGCCGATGATCTGGAAGATGAGATAGGGATAGGCGAAGGCAGAGAACACCAGGCCGATTTCGGTGTTCGACAGGTGGAACTCGGGACCGAAGCCAGAGGCTGCGGTGCTCACGTTGACCCGGTCGAGGTAGGTTATGAAATACATCACACAGAGCATGCCCAGCACCAGGCTGGTGGCACGGAAACGAAGCAGTTTCATGTAGCTATCTCCACGTTCTTATTGTTCGTGCCTGGGCGGCACATGAATCGGGATAGTTGGTTCTGGAAAAGCGTGAGTGATGAGGCTCCGTGCGCAGAGGCAAGGGTGCTACGCCCTGCCCCGACGACGGATCGCCGGGGCAGGAATTCGATCAGCGATTGAACGGCACGCGTTGCGAAACCAGATAGTCCATGGCGGCGCTGACACCGCTTCCGGCGAGTTTCATGCCGGCGATCTGCATGCCCATCTCGCACCCGGTGAGGGTCGCCATCAGGGTCAGGTCGTTGCAGTCGCCAAGGTGGCCGATGCGGTACATGCGCCCTTTCATTTTGCCCAGGCCGGTGCCGAGGGACATGTCGAAGCGCTCGTAGATGGTCTTGCGCAACTGGTCGGCATCGATGCCTTCGGGCGTCATCACGCCGGTCAGCACCGGGCTGTAGACCGCGGGGTCGGCGCACTGGATTTCCAGGCCCCAAGCGCGTACGGCGATGCGGCAGGCCTCGGCGAGGCGATTGTGGCGGGCGAAGACGTTGTCCAGGCCTTCGCCGAGGATCATGTCCAGCGCCTCGGACAGGCCATAGAGCAGGTTGGTGCTCGGCGTGTACGGCCAGTAGCCGGTCTTGTTCATCTCGACGATCTCGTCCCAGCCCCAGAACGCGCGCGGCAGCCTGGCGGTCTTGCTCGCTTCGAGGGCTTTCGGCGAGAGGGCGTTGAAGCTGATGCCCGGCGGCAGCATCAGGCCTTTCTGCGAGCCAGAGACGGTGACGTCCACGCCCCACTCGTCATGCCGGTAGTCGGCCGAGGCCAGGCCGGAAATGGTGTCCACCAGCAGCAGCGCCGGGTGGCCCGCTGCGTCCATCGCCTTGCGCACGGACGCGATGTCCGAGGTAACGCCGGTGGAGGTCTCGTTGTGCACCACGCAGACCGCCTTGATGGTGTGGCCGCTGTCCTGGCGCAGGCGCGCTTCGATCTGGTCGGCCTGCACGCCGCGGCGCCAGCCTTCGATACCCGGCAGGCCGATGAACTCGGGATTCAGCCCGAGGTTCTCGGCCATCTTCTTCCACAGCGTGGCGAAGTGCCCGGTCTCGTACATCAGCACCGTGTCGCCGGGGCTCAGGGTATTGACCAGCGCGGCTTCCCAGGCACCGGTGCCGGAAGCGGGATAGATGACGACGGGATGCTGGGTCTTAAAGATCTGCTTGATGCCATCGATCACCTTCAGACCCAGTTCGGCGAACTCGGGACCGCGGTGGTCGATGGTGGGGTAGCTCATGGCCCGAAGGATGCGATCGGGGACCGGGCTCGGGCCAGGGATCTGCAGAAAATGACGACCAGCGGGATGGTAATCGAGTCGGAGCATGTAAGTGCCTTCTGTCTTTTTGTTTTTTGAATGCAAAATACAATATCAACGTCTGTCGATACGTCAATAGCGGTTTGATAATCTGCGGACATTGAATTCAGGGAACGCGCCTGCCGGCGTGATGGGGATTTTGTATGCCAGATGCGGGAATGAACGTCGAACGACCCGTTGCAGCGATTCCGCTCAAGGTGGAGCGCCAGCAATTGCACGACACCGTGGTCGGGCACCTGCGGCGGTTGATCATCGAAGGCGTGCTGGAGCCGGGCAAGAAGCTCAACGAACGCGAGCTGTGCGAAACACTGGGGATTTCCCGCACGCCCCTGCGCGAGGCGCTGAAGGTGCTCGCCGCCGAAGGGCTGGTGGAAATATCGCCGAACCGCGGGGCGAGCATCGCCAGCATGTCGGAAACCGAAATCCGCGAGGCGTTCGAGTTCATGAGCGGCCTGGAAGCCTTCGCCGGGGAGCTGGCCTGCGAGCGCATCTCCGCTGAGGAGCTGGCCGAGATCAAGTCGCTGCACGCCAGCATGCTCACCTGCAAGGCACAGAACGACCTGCCCGGTTACTACCAGCGCAACCAGGCAATCCATGACCTGATCAACCAGGCCGCGCGCAACGCCACGCTACGGCAGACCTACGTCTCGCTGAACTGGCGCATCCAGGCGCTGCGCTTCCATTCCAACCACCACGTCTACAAGTGGGATCGTGCGGTGCACGACCACGAGGAAATGATCGAGGCGCTGGAGGCGCGTGACGGCAAGCGCCTGAGCAACATCCTGCGCCATCACCTGCTGGAGAAGCGCGACGCCGTGCTGTCGATGCTCCAGGCGAACACGCTCAAGCGCTAGTCCCAGAGCGGACTGACAAGCTGATACAGCCCGAGCAGGATCAGGCTGCCGAAGAAACACGAACGGAACAGCGCCGGCGAGAGCACGCCGCGCAAGCGCTGGCCGAGGTACATGCCGGCAAGCGCCGGAGCGAGCATCGACAGCGAGGCGCCCACCTCGCCGCCCGAATAGCTGCCGTTGAACGCCAGGCCGATAGCCAGCGCCAGCGTGGAAATGCTGAAGGACACGCCCATCGCCTGGATCAACCCGTCGCGCCCCAGGCCCAGCGCCTGCAGATAAGGCACCGCCGGCACCACGAAGACGCCGGTGACGGCGGTTACCAGCCCCGTCAGCAGGCCGACCAGCGGCCCCAGCCAGCCTTCGGATCGCGCCGCCACCGTCGGCGGCGAACCGAACAACCCCCACAGCGCATAGGCGACCAGCACGACACCCAGCGCCACCCCGGTCCAGGCGCCGTGCGGCGCACCCAGGGCCGCGGCGCCCAGCCAGGTGCCCAGGCAGACACCCACCTGCATCGGCGCGATACGGCGCAGCAGCGGGCCCAGCGTGCGCCACGGCCAGACCTGCCAGAGGTTGGTCAGCAGCGACGGCACGATCAGCAGCGCGGCGGCCTGAGCCGGCGTCATCAGCACTGCCAGCAGCGCCATGCAGACCGTCGGCAGCCCGAGCCCGACCACGCCCTTCACCACCCCGGCGAGCAGGAACACCGCGGCGATCGCCAGGAACGACAGTGAGCCGAAGACGGAAAGTGAATCGGAAAAAGGCATGCGGCACTCCTTGGGCGAGGCGCCAGTGTGGCCGCCCTGCCCCGCGGGAAAAATCGGGAAGCCCCGTAGCCAGTCTCAGGCACAGCCTGAACCACGCATGTTAGGCTCGGCCAATGCGCTTCGATCTGACCGACCTGCGGCTTTTCCTGAATGTCCACGAGGCAGGCACCATCACGGCCGGCGCACAGCGCTCGCACATGACCCTGGCCTCGGCCAGCGAACGCATCCGCGGCATGGAGGAACTGCTCGGCGTGGACCTGCTCAAGCGCGACCGGCGCGGCGTCGAAGTCACCGCCGCCGGGCGCACGCTGGCGCAGCATGCGCGCATCGTGCTGCAACAGATGGACCGCCTACGAGGCGACCTTGGCCAGTACGGCCGCGGCCTGAAGGGTCAGGTCCGGCTGCTCTGCAACACCGCCGCGCTGAGCGAGCACCTGCCGGAAATCCTCGGCCGCTTCCTGCGCGGCAACCCGCAGATCTCCCTCAATCTGGAGGAGAAGCTCAGCTACGAGATCGTCGATGCCCTGCGCCAGGGACTTTGCGACCTGGGCATCGTCTCCGATGCCACGGACGTGCAGGGCCTGCAGGTGTTTCCCTTCCGCCATGACCCGCTCGATCTGGTGGTGCCCCGCGAACACCCGCTGGCGGGCAGCCGTGGCATAGGCCTGGCCGAAGTCAGCCACTACGATTTCATCGGTCTGGTGGAAGGCAGCGCGCTGCAGGATCACGTCGCCCATCACGCGCGGCGGCTGGGCAAGCGGCTGAACTACCGGGTGCAGTTGCGCAGCTTCGAGTCGATCTGCCGGATGGTCGGCCAGGGCATTGGCGTGGCCATCGTGCCGCGCACCGCGGCGATCCGCTGCGCGCGCTCGATGCCGATCAAACGCATCGCCCTGAGCGACGCCTGGGCCTCGCGCAGCCTGGTGCTCTGCGTGCGCAGCCTGGACGAACTGCCCGCCCATGCGCGCCTGCTGGCGCAGCACATCCTGCACGGAGGCGATGCCGCCGCGAGCACCGATGACGGCGCGCAGGCGCCCTAGAACTGCGGCCCCGAGCGAGTGTTGTTGCCTTTCGCCAGACGGTCGTAGAGCACCACGTTGACCGTGGCGGCGAGGTTCATGCAACCGTTGGTGGGGATGTAGACGACGTCCTCGCACCAGTCGCGGATTTCCTTGCTCAGCGAACCGTCCTCGGCGCCGAAGATGTAGAGCGCACGGTCCGGATGGGTGTACTCGGGCAAGGCACGGGCGCCTTCGACCAATTCCACGGCCACCGGGATGCAGCCCAGCGGGAGGATCTTGCGCAGGTCGTCGATGTTGATCAGCGGAATGCCCTGGTGGACCTTCTTGGTGTCGGTGATGAAGTCCTTCGCGCGGTCGTAGCGGGTGCCGGTGTAGAACACCGAACTGACGCCGTAGCAACCGGCGGCGCGCATGATCGAGCCGACGTTGGAGGGCGACTTGGGATTGCTCAGGCCGATGCAGGCGTAGCGTTTGCTCAAGGGAAGGTAACTCGCGGGAAAAACGCGATTATACGGACAGCGACGGCGGGCGTGCCCGTCGCGCGAAAGGGCCTCGTCCTCAGGCCGCGCGCGGCGCCTTGAATACCTTGAAGGCCAGCGGATAGCGGCCCTCCTTGTTGCGGCGCACGCGGTAGAGGTTCCACACCACCGTCGCCAGGGTCAGCGGCATGGCGATGAAGACGTTGAAGAACAGCGCCAGCTTCGGCGCCAGGATGAACAGCACCGCGGTGACGCCGAACAGGGTCAGCTGGAAGTTGAACGCATTGCGTGCGGCATCCACCAGCACCCGCTGATCGCTGTGACGCTGCGCCCACCAGTAGGCACCGGTGGAGATCACCGCGAGGAAGGTGCTGAGGATCACCGTCAGGCCCAAGGCGTGGGCGGCATAGACCTTCCACAACGGGTTCGCCTGCCAGGCCGCCTTCAGCCGGGTGAAGGCCGTCGGTTCGCCGCCCGCCGGAGTCTGCCCGGCAGCGCCGGCGGTTTCGGCCCAGGCGGCGGCCGGTTGAGCGGTCGGGCCGAGCGAGGCGACGAACAGGCGCACCGCCGCATGGACCAGGCTGGCGAGGATCAGCGACAGCAGCAGGTGCTCCACCAGCCCGTCGCCGAAGCGGTAGTCGAGGCTCCCGCGCACCGCGACCGACTCGCCGAGCAGCGCGCCGAACACGGCCACCACCAGCAGCGCGACGTAGCGACGGAGGTATCCGGTAACCAGGCCGTTGATGACCGCGACCAGGCCGGAAACGACAAAAGCACCCATTCGAAACTCCTCGTATTCGAGTGATGACGGCGGAAGGTGGATTCTTGTTGTGGAAGGCCGTGGGGAACGGCCGGACATGCAGTACCACTACCGACCACCGGGCGAACCCGTGAGTTCGCCCGCCGCGGTCATCGCGAGGTGCTTCGCCTTCAGTCGGGGCGCAGTTCCTTCTCGTCCTGGCTGTCCGCCTCGAACAGCCGCTCGAGTTCGGCGCGCGCCTCGCGGGCGGTCTGCATGACCTTCGCCGCATCGTCGTAGACGTGCTGCTGCGCTTCGAGCAGTTGTTCGTCGTGGCGCTTGAAGCGCGCCACCCGCGCCTCGGCCTGGGCCGGGCTGAGCCCCAGCCCGACCAGCATCCGCCGGCTCATCTCCAGGGCGGAGTGGAAGGTCTCGCGCACCGCCTGGGCGTCGAGGTCGACCAGCCGGTGCACGTGCTGGCGGTTGCGCGCGCGGGCGAGGATCTTGATGTGCGGGTAGAGCCTGCGCACCAGCGCGGCGGTCTTGATGTTGGTTTCCGGATCGTCGGTGGCGATGACGAAGTACTCGGCCTGCTCCACCTTCGCCGCGCGGAGGATTTCCGGCCGCAGCGGGTCGCCGTAGAACACCGGCACATGGCCGAAGCTGCGCGAGAACTCGATGGACTCCACCGCGGTATCCAGGGCGACGAAGGAAATCTTCTGCGCGCGCAGTATCCGCGCGATCACCTGGCCCATCCGGCCCATCCCGGCGATCACCACGCGCGGTGCGTCGCCGACGATGTCGCGGTATTCCTCGGGCACCTCCGCCGGCGCCGGCTTGGGTTTAGGCAGGCGCGACAAGGCCAGCAGGAGCAACGGCGTGAGCGCCATCGACAAGGTGATGGTCAGCACCAGGATGTCGTAGAGACCCGCCTCGAAGAGCCCGCGGTCGCGGCCGATCTTGAACACCACGAAGGCGAACTCCCCGCCCGCCGCCAGCACCAGCCCCAGGCGCAGCGCGCTCTCGCGGCCCAGCCCGCCGGCCATGCGCCCGACGAAATACAGCAACGGCAGCTTCAGCAGGATCAGCAGCAGGGTCAGCTCCAGCACCGCCACCGGCGCGCTGAACAGCAGGCCGATGTTGGTGCCCATGCCGACGCTGATGAAGAACAGGCCGAGCAGCAGCCCCTTGAACGGTTCGATCTGCGCTTCGAGTTCGTGGCGGTACTCGGAGTCCGCCAGCAGCAGCCCGGCGAGAAAGGCGCCGAGCGCCATGGACACCCCGGCCAGCTCCATCAGCCAGGCGGTGCCGATCACCACCAGCAGCGCGGTGGCGGTGGACACTTCCTGCAGGCCGGTCTTGGCGACGATGCGGAACACCGGGCGCAACAGATAGCGCCCGCCGATCACCACGATGGCGATGCTGCCGAGGATCTGCAGGCCGTGGGCCAGGTCGTTCTCGGCGTTGTGCTCGACGCCGGCGAGCAGCGGCACCATGGCGATCAGGGGAATCGCCGCGATGTCCTGGAACAGCAGAATGGAGAACGCCAGGCGCCCGTGGGGGCTGTTCAGCTCCTTGCGTTCGGCCAGGCTCTGCAGGCCGAACGCGGTGGACGAGAGCGCCAGACCCAGGCCGAGCACCACTGCGGCGTTCAGCGGCTGCTCGAAACCGAGCAGCGCCACCGCGCCGATCACCACGCCGGTCAGCAGCACCTGCGCCAACCCGACGCCGAACACCGACTTGCGCATCACCCACAGCCGCCGCGGCGACAGCTCCAGGCCGATGATGAACAACAGCAACACCACGCCCAGCTCGGAAATCTGCCCTACGCTCTGCGGGTCGCCCGCCAGGCCGAGCACCGCGGGGCCGATGACCACGCCGGCCAGCAGATAACCGAGCACGGCCCCGAGTTGCAGGCGTTTGGCCAGCGGCACGGTGATCACCGCGGCGAGCAGAAAAACCACCGCGGCCTGCAGCAGATTGCCTTCATGGGGCATGGGTCACTCCTGGTCGAAAAGGATCGCCACGCACCCTCCCGGCACGCGCGGCGACATGCTGCCAGCTCAGCGGCGTCGCAGTCGAGGCGCGCGTGTTGTCTCAGCCCCAAGTAGCTGCGGCGGAGACAGACCCAAAGGTGCGCCTACCCTCACGTAGGGTGCGCCGCGCGCACCGATGGAACCTGCGGGTTTACCAGGGCGGCTGAACCTGCGCCGCCGCTGCCCGGCGCGTCTGCGTTCGTGGGCTTCACCCCCTAGAAGATGGCGATGCCTGGTGTAGGGCGGGTGAAACCCGCGAGCGGCAATACCGGTATTACCCGACAGGCATACAGGAGGAATGGATCATCGACGACATGACCCTCGAGGCGCGCATCGGCGAACTGCTCGCCGCGCGCAGTCCCGACGCCTCGCTCTGCCCCTCCGACGTGGCGCGCTCGCTGGCCAGCGGGGAGGACGCCTGGCGGGCGCTGATGCCGGATGTCCGCCGCGTTGCCGCGCGCATGGCGGCGAGCGGACGCATCCGCGCGACCCAGGGCGAGCGCGAGGTGGACCTGGACGGCGAGGTGCGCGGGCCGATCCGCCTGCGTCGCGGCGACCGCTTCGACTGACGGCGAACGAAAGAAGCCGCCCGGTGGGCCGATGCCGTTCACGTTGCCGGGGTCGAACCCGATCGGTCCCTTCGCCCTCCAGCGGCGGGGAGACTGGCCGTTTCGCGGCGTTTCGCCCCCTCTCCCCCAGCCCCTCTCCCATGAATGGGAGAGGGGTGCGGTACGGACGAACCTGTAGTGAACGGCGTTAGCCCCGGCCAGCGGCCTCGTCTACGGCCCGATACTCCGATCAGCCGGCCGACACCGGCGGCACGCGCCTGCCGGGTTTCAGCAGCGGGCGTGCGCCCTCCTCCGTGGACGCCGCGCCAGGCTGCGGGCTGCCGCAGGCGACGAAGTCCTTCTGCCGCAACATCAGCAAGGCGATCAGCGAGGCGACGCCGGTGCCGACGTAGAAATACCAGGGCGAGGTGATGTCGCCGGTCCGCTGGATCAGCCAGGTGGAGATCAGCGGCGCGCTGCCGCCGAACACCGCGACCGGAATGTTATAGGCCACGGCGATGCCGGTGGAGCGGATGCGCGTGGGCAGCAGTTCGCTCATGGTCGCGTAGGTCGAGGACGCGTAGAGGCCGAAGAACACCGCCACCGCCATCAGCGGATAGATGAACGTCGCCGGTGTCGCCGTCGGCGCCGACTTGAAGAACCAGTACATCGACAGGCTGGCGAGTACGCCGACCACCATGAGGAAAGGCTTGCGCCCGTAGCGATCGGTGAACATGCCGCCCAGCGGCATCACCAGCGCCGAGGACAGGCTGGCGACGAAGACGTAGAGCAGCGTGGTGCCGCTGTCGAACTTCAGCACCTTGGCCATGTAGGTCGAGGCGAAGGTCAGCACCAGATAGAAGATCGAGCTGTGCAGGGTGATGATGAAGAACACCAGGGCGATGGCGCGTTTCCACTGCAGCACCTCGCGCAGCGGCGCCTTGGAGGTTTCGCCCTTGCTCACCAGGGCGAGGAATTCCGGGCTGTCCTCGAGCTTCAGGCGGATGTACATCGACACCAGGCCCATGGGGGCGGCGAACAGGAACGGAATGCGCCACGCCCATTCCTGCATGGCTTCGGCGCCGAGGAAGAAGGTCATGCCGTTCGCCACCACGCCGCCGAGCACCAGGCCGAGCACGGCGGTGACCATCAGCCAGCTGGTGGAAAACCCGCGACGGCCGGGGCCGGCGTATTCGGAGATGAAGCTGGTGATGGTGCCGATCTCGCCGCCGGCGGAGAAGCCCTGGATGCAGCGGATCAGCACCAGCAGGATCGGCGCGGCGATGCCGATCGACTCGTAGGTCGGCAGCAGGCCGAGCAGGAAGGTCGAGCCGGCCATCATCATCAGCACGGTCACCAGGGTCTTGCGACGGCCGATCTTGTCCGCCAGCGGGCCGAAGAACAGCCCGCCGATGGGCCGGATGAAGAAGCTCAGGGCGAAGGCGGCGAAGCTGCTCAGCAGGCTGGTCATCGGATCGTCGGAGACGAAGAACGCCTGGCCGATGTAGACGGCGAGGAAGCCGTAGACACCGTAGTCGTACCACTCGATGAGGTGCCCCGAAGTGGCGCCGATGAAAGCCCGGCGGCGTTGCCGGGCCTGTTCGCGGGTGATCGTGCTCATGGGGATGTTCCTTCTTGTTGTTGTTCTGTGGCTCGGAAAACCAGATTGGAGTCAGGACGCCGCGGCGGCCGATTCCAGCGACTGGCGCAACTCGGTCTTGAGGATCTTGCCGTAGCTGTTCTTCGGCAGTTCCTCGCGGAACAGGTAGCGCTTGGGCTTCTTGAACGACGCCATGCGCTCGACGAACCAGGCGTTGAGCGTCTGCTCGTCGGCACGCTGGCCGGGGTGCAGGACGACGAAGGCGACCACGATCTCGCCCCAGTCGGCTTCCGCCTCGCCCACCACCGAGACCTCGGACACCGCCGGATGCAGCGCCAGCACTTCCTCCACTTCACGCGGATAGATGTTGCTGCCGCCGGAGATGATCACGTCCTTGGAGCGGTCGGTGAGGGTCAGGAAGCCCTGCTCGTCGAGGTAGCCGATGTCGCCGGTGTAGAGCCAGCCGTCCACCAGGGTCGCGGCGCTGGCGGCGTCGTTGCGCCAGTAGCCGCGCATCACCGTGGCGCCGCGCACGGCGATCTCCCCCGGCACCCCGGGCGCCAGCGGCTGGCGCTGCGCATCCACCACCCGCACCTCGACGCAGGACTGCGCCTGGCCGACCGACGAGGCCAGCCGTTGCCAGTGCGGGTGCGTGCGGTCGGCGATCAGCTCGCGCGACAGCGCGGTGACGGTCATCGGGCTTTCGCCCTGGCCGTAGATCTGGATCAGCCGCGGACCGAAGGTGGCCAGCGCCTCCTGCAGGTCGGCGAGATACATCGGCGCGCCGCCGTAGACGATCGACTTGATGCCCTCGCCGGCATAGCCCTGGCGCCGCGCCTCGTCGGTCATCCGCTTGACCATGGTCGGCGCCGCGAACAGGCTCAGTTGCCCGTGACCGCGGGCCAGCTCGAACAGCTCTCCGGCGCCGAAGCCGCGCGACACCGGCACCACGTGGCGCGCGCCGCAACGCACGTGGATGAAGTTGTACAGCCCGGCGCCGTGGGACATCGGCGCGGCGTAGACGAAGGCATCGTTGGCATCCACCGCATCGACGTCCACCGGGTAGCACAGCGACATCGCCGTGAGGTTGCCGTGGCTGAGCATCACGCCCTTGGAGCGCCCGGTGGTGCCGGAGGTGTAGAACAGCCACGCGAGGTCGTCGGCGCTGCGCGACTGCGGCCCTGGCGCGGCGGCGCGACTCGCCTTGAGCCGCGCGATGGCTTCACCACGACCGGCCAGCTCGACGCAGCCGGCGTGCAGCTGCCCGGCGCCGAACAGCGCGCCGTCGTCGGTGAAGATCAGCCGCGCCTCGGCGTTTTCGGCGATCCAGGCCGCCTCGCTGCGGTGCAGCTTGCAGTTGATCGGCACCGCCACCGCGCCGGCCCACCAGATCGCGTAGAAGAGTTCGAGGTACTCGCAGCAGTTCTTCATGAACAGGGCGACGCGCTCGCCGGGTACGATCCCGTGTTCCTCGCGCAAGGCGACCGCCAGCGCGGCGGCGTCGGCGGCGAAGCCGGCGTAGTCGCTGACCAGGCGCTCGCCCTCGAACAGCGCCGGGCGCTGCGGCCAGCGTCGGGCCGCATCGTTGAGCCAGTTGGCGATGTTCATCCTCAGGCCCTCCGCGCGTGCAGCACGCTGGCGTAGTTCGCCACCGCCATGCCGCCCATGTTGAACAGCAGGCCGAACTCCGGCTGCTGCAGGGCGATGCCGATCGGGTTGCCGGTGAGCTGACGGAACGCCATGGCATGCATCGACACCCCGGTAGCGCCGACCGGATGCCCCTTGGCCTTGAGTCCGCCGGAGAGGTTCACCGGCAGGCGCCCGTCGGCCAGCACCGTGCCCTCCTCCAGCGCGCGGAAGCCCTCGCCCCTCGGCGCCAGGCCCATGGCCTCGTAGATCAGCAGTTCGGCGATGGTGAAACAGTCGTGGACCTCGGCGAAATCGATCTCGCCCAGGCCGACGCCGGCCTCGCGCAGCGCCGCCGCGATGGCCCGCTGCGGCCCCTCGAAAGCGAGGAAGTCGCGGCTCGACATCGGCAGGAAGTCGCTGACCTGCTGCATGGCGCGGATCGCCACTTCGCGCTTGAAGGTCTTGGCCCGCTCGGCCGAGGCCAGCACGATGGCGGCGGCGCCGTCGGAGATCAGCGAGCAGTCGCTCAGGCGCAGCGGCGGCGCGATCAGCGGGTTGCTCTCGGAGACCGTACTGCAATGCTCCAGGGTCATCGGCTTGTGCATCTGCGCCAGCGGGTTGTGCATGGCGTTGGCGTGGTTCTTCACCGCGATTGCCGCCATCGCCGGCAGCGGGTCGCCGTAGCGCTCCTGGTAACCGCGGGCGGCTACGCCGAACTGCTGCGGAAAGCTCAGCGCCGCTTCCTGCACATCGTTCTGGTAGCCGGCACCTGCCAGCGCACGGGTCACCTCCGCGGTGGAGTTGTTGGTCATCTTCTCCGCGCCGACCACCAGCACCAGCTCGGCGGCGCCACTGCGAATCGCATTTATGCCGGCCATGATCGCCGCCGATCCCGACGCGCAGGCGTTCTCGCAACGGCTCGCCGGCTTGAAGCGCAGCGCCGGGTCGGCCTGCATGACGAGGGAAGCCGCGAAGCCGTCCGGGACCATCCCGGAGTTGAAGTGGCCGAGGAAGATCGCGTCGATCTGCGCCGCGTCGATGGCGGCGTCGGCCAGGGCCTCGCGCGTCGCCTCAACGATCAGGTCTTCCAGCGTCTGCCCCTGCAGGCGGCCGAAACGGGTGTGGCCGGCGGCCACGATGGATACGGAGTCCGTGTTCATGTGCAGTCCTCTGCTTCGGAAATTGACGATCAGCCGAGCATCCCGGCGCCGGCGAAACCGCCGTCCACCGCGATGATCTGGCCGTTGATGTAGCTGGCCTTGTCTGAAAGCAGGAAGGCCACCGTGGCGGCGACTTCCTGCGGCAGACCGTAGCGGCCTTGCGGAATCTGTGCGCACCAGCGTGTACGGGCCTCGGCGCTGTGCAGCACCTGGGCGAGCGGCGTGTCGATCGGACCGGGGGCGACGGCGTTGACGCGAATGCCCTGCCCGCCCAGTTCGGTGGCGAGCACCTGGGTCAGCAGGTTGAGGCCGCCCTTCGCCGAACCGTAGGCGGCGCGCCCGCGGTTGCCGCGCAGGCCGGAGACCGACGAGACGTTGACGATGCAGCCGGGTGTGCGCGTCTTGAGCCAGTGCTGTGCGGCGAGGCGCGCCAGGGCGAACGGGCCGATCAGGTTGATTTCCAGCAGGCGGCGGAAGTCGGCGACCTGGGTCTCCACGGCCAGGCGGTCCATGCCGACCCCGGCGCAGTTCACCAGCCCGGCCAGCGGTCCGCAGCCCAGCGCGCGCTGGAAGGCGGATTCCAGCTGCTGTTCGTCGGTGATGTCGCAGCACAGGGTGCGCTCGCTGGGCACGCCGAGTTCGCTGCCGGCGTCGGCCAAGGCGCTGCGGTCGCGGTCGAGCAGGATCGGCAGCCAGCCCTGGGCGGCGAGGAGACGGGCGGACTCCAGGCCGATGCCGGAAGCTCCACCGGTGATGAGGACGTGCGGGAGCGCAGTCATTGTTGCGGTCTCCTGTTATTTTTATGAGGACCGGGACGCCAGCGCCGCAAGGCGTGAAGCAGCGTCGGATTTACAATGACCCAGCCGTGCGTAGGCCCGCCATTCGTACAACTACGTACAGGTGTGAGTATTTCTTGCGGAGCCGAACGGCTCGCGTAGGCTGGGCGCAACAACGACAAGAAGGGCCCGCGATGGCTGCCAATCCCGCCGAACTGGATGACCTGGAACGCCTGGCATTCCGCGTGTCACCCGCGCCTCAGGTGATCACCGCCAACCGCCTGATGCTGGATTTCAACGAGGCGTTCCAGCGCCTGTTCGGCTATCGCCGCGAGGAGCTGCTCGGCGAACTGATCCTGCGCCTCTACCCGTCCCGCGCCGACTACCAGGCGATCGGCGAGCGCTGCCTGAGCTGGCTGCGGCAGAGCCGTTCCTACTCCGACGAACGCTTCATGCAGCAGCGCGACGGCGAGGTGTTCTGGGCGCGCGCCGATGGCTACACGCTGACCCCGGAAGAACCCTTCCGCCTGATGGTCTGGCACTTCGAGCGCATGGAACGGCCGATGCGCGCCACGGTGAACCTCACCGCGCGCGAGCGGGAAATCTCCGCGCACATCGTCAACGGCCTGACCTGCAAGGAAATCGGCCGCAAGCTGGG
The DNA here is from genome assembly GCF_002438225.1 of Pseudomonas sp. UBA6310. NCBI lineage: Bacteria > Pseudomonadati > Pseudomonadota > Gammaproteobacteria > Pseudomonadales > Pseudomonadaceae > Pseudomonas > Pseudomonas sp. UBA6310. The sequence goes on from NZ_DJTK01000085.1 coordinate 108,091, forward strand.
GATTTCCCACCGCACGGTGGAAGTGCATCGGGCGCGGCTGATGAAGAAGCTGGCGGCGAAGAACAGCGCCGAACTGGTGTCCAAGATCATCGTCCTGCACTGATCGCGCAGACAAGACGAGACGGCGAGGCCCGGCCGGACCTCGCCCGACGCGCTTACTCGCGGCGCTCGTAGGTGCCGACGGCCACCGCGTAATCACCGATCTTGCGCAGCAGGGTGCGCTTGTATTCGCTCTGCCCGGTCATCGGGTTGCGCCACAGGTAATCCACTTCGCCCTCGCTGCCGGCGGCCATCACGGCGAGCATCTGCTGGCCGATCGGCTGGCCATCGCTGGCCTTGAGCGCGGAGAAGTCGGTGCCGATCAGGCGCCGCTGGAAGCCGTGGGCGACGAAGCGCTTGCTGTTCAGGTCGACGACGAAGACGTAGAGGTCGTCGGCGATGAAGGTCTTGTCGCCGGAACGGTTGATCTTCTCCAGGGTGCCCTTGGGATCGGCGGCGACGGCTTCGGCGGCCTTTTGCAGCAGCGCCTGGGCCTGCGCCTCGGAGGAACGCGGCATGTAGTAGCCGACGGCGAAGATTCGCTCGCCGACGCGCTGGTAGAACACGTGCTTGCGCTCGACCTTGCCGTCGTTCCAGTTCCACCAGCGGTATTCGGCGCTGTGGATCTGGCCGTCCTCGGGCTGGCTGATGGCACGCTGGAACACCGGGCGCAGGTCGTCGTCGAGGAAACCGGCCACCGGCTTGCCGATCAGCGAGACGGAGGGCCCGCCGCTGGCGAGCATCACGCCGGAGGTGTCGACCACGTAGATGTACAGCTGGCCGTCGATGAATTCGCCCTGGCGGCTGAAACTGGCCAGCGCTTTGTCGCCGTTCTCCCGGTAGTGGGCGATGGCCTTGCCGAGCAGCGCCTTGGCCTGGCTGGCCTCCTTGGCGTAGGCATCGGTCTGCGCCTGGGTCTGGGCGAAGCCGAACAGGGAAAAGGCGCTGAGCCAGAGAAAAGCAACGACGCGGTACACTCTCATTACTGTTGTCCCTCGGGGTGAACGAAGCGGCGCGCCAGGTCGGCCTGCGCGCCCCTCAGTGTAGGCGAAGGCGACCCGCGGCGGCACAGCATGCGTGGCGATGATCGCCCGCCATAACCCGAGACTTCGTCACGGGTGCCGTTTAAGCTGCAGCCTTCCCGATACGACCCCACCCCCAGCCCGTGATGTTCAAGCTCCCCACCACCGCCACCGCTCCCTTCTGCCCGTCGGCCGTGAGCCACAGCATCGACGTGCCCGCCAACGCCTCGCTGGTGCGCAAGGCGCTGCTCTTCATGGGCCCCGGCCTGCTGGTTTCGATCGGCTACATGGACCCCGGCAACTGGGCCACCGCCATCGAGGCCGGCTCGCGCTTCGGCTACGCGCTGCTGTTCGTGGTGGTGCTCGCCAGCCTCTCGGGGATGGTCCTGCAGAACCTCTGTTCGCGCCTGGGCATCGCCACCGGGCGAGACCTCGCGCAACTGTCGCGCGAGCGCTACAGCCCGCGCGTGGCGCGCGGTCAGTGGCTGCTGGCGGAACTCTCGATCATCGCCACCGACCTCGCCGAAGTGCTCGGCGCGGCGCTGGCCTTCCACCTGCTGCTTGGCGTGTCGATCACCACCGGCGTGGTCTTGACGGCATTCGATACGCTGATCGTGCTGGCCCTGCAGGGCGCCAACTTCCGCCGCCTGGAGGCCATCGTGCTGGGCCTGATCGCCACCATCGGCGCGTGTTTCTTCGTCGAACTGGTGCTGATCAAGCCCTACTGGCCGGAGGTCGCCGCCGGGCTCAAACCGTCCTGGGAGATGCTCAGCCAGCAGGAGCCGCTGTACCTGGCGATCGGCATCCTCGGCGCCACGGTGATGCCGCACAACCTCTACCTGCACTCCTCGGTGGTGCAGACCCGGGTCAACGGCAGCGACCTCGCCAGCAAGCGCAGCGCGGTGAGGTTCGCCCGTCTCGACACCATCGCTTCGCTGTCGCTGGCGCTGCTGATCAACGCGGCGATCCTCATCCTCGCCGCGGCCGCCTTCCACCGCAGCGGGCACACCGACGTGGTGGAGATCCAGGACGCCTATCATCTGCTCGACCCGCTGGTGGGCGGCACGCTGGCGAGCATCCTGTTCGGCGTGGCGCTGCTCGCGGCCGGGCAGAGCTCGACCTTCACCGGCACAATCGCCGGGCAGGTGGTGATGGAAGGCTTCCTGCAGGCGAAGATTCCCTGCTGGCAGCGCCGCCTGATCACCCGCACGCTGGCGCTGATACCGGCACTGATCGGCGTGGTCTGGCTCGGCGACGGCGCGGTCGGCAAGCTGCTGGTGCTCAGCCAGGTGGTGCTCAGCCTGCAACTGCCGTTCGCCCTCTGGCCGCTGATCCGCTTCAGCAGCGACCGGCAGCTGATGGGCCCGTTCGCCAACGGCCGGCTGACCCGATACCTGGCCTGGGGCCTGTTCGGGCTGATCTCGCTGGCCAACCTGACGCTCCTGTATTTCTGGGTCGCCTGACTCCCGTCGGGGCGAGTCCGCTTTCCAGGCAATCGATAGCAGGGTATCGGTTACACTCCCCCGCTTTGTCCCGCCGCCAGGAGTCCGCCCATGGAAACCATCACGCTGGTATTGGTGATGTTCGTCGGAGTCATCGTCAGCAGCATGCTGATCCGCATGCTGCCCGTTCCCCTACCGCTGCCGCTGATGCAGATCGCCATCGGCGCCGCCATCGGGATGATCGGCAACTGGCGCCTGGACCTTGATCCGGAGGTGTTCTTCCTGCTGTTCCTGCCGCCGCTGCTGTTCCTCGACGGCTGGCGGATTCCAAAGGAAGGCCTGCTGCGCGACAAGGGGATGATCCTTGCCCTGGCCCTCGGCCTGGTCTTCATCACCGTGCTCGGCGTCGGCTACTTCATCCACCTGCTGATTCCGTCGATGCCGATGCCGGTGGCTTTCGCCCTCGCCGCGGTGATCTCGCCGACGGACCCTGTGGCGGTTTCGGCGATCGCCGCGCGGGTGCCGGTGCCCAAGCGGCTGATGCACATCCTCGAAGGCGAATCGCTGCTCAACGACGCCAGCGGCCTGGTCTGCCTGCGTTTCGCCATCGCCGTCACCCTGACCGGCAGCTTCGTGCTCTCCGAAGCGACCCTGAGTTTCGTCATGCTGGCCCTGGGCGGCATCGCCATCGGCGTGCTGGTGACCTGGGTGATCACCCGCATCAAGAGCTGGACCTCGCGCCGCTTCGGCGAGGAAACCGGTGCGCAGATCCTGATCAGCCTGCTGATTCCCTTCGTCGCTTACCTGTTCGCCGAACACCTGCATTTCTCCGGCATCCTCGCCGCGGTCGCCGCCGGCATCAGCATGAGTTACACCGAACTCTCCGGCAGGGCGCTGGCAGTCACCCGGATGCGCCGCACGGCGGTCTGGGACACCCTGCAGTTCTCCCTCAACGGCCTGATCTTCGTGCTGCTCGGCGAACAGCTGCCGGGCATCGTCGCCGGCGCCAGCCAGGTGGTGCGCGACACCGGCCACCACGAACCGATCTGGCTGCTGCTCTACGTCGTGGTGATCAACCTCGCCCTCGGCGCGCTGCGCTTCTGCTGGGTCTGGCTGTCGATCCGCTTCAGCATCTACCGCCGCCGCGCCGATGCGCCGCGCTCGCTGTGGCGGGTGGCCGCGGTGATGACGGTGGCCGGCGCGCGCGGCACCATCACCCTCGCCGGTGTGCTGACGCTGCCGCTGCTGATGAACGACGGCACGCCCTTCCCCGCCCGCGACCTGGCGATTCTGCTGGCCGCCGGGGTGATCATCGTTTCGCTGGTGGTCGCCAGCATCGGCATGCCGCTGCTGCTCAAGGGCGGTCTCGACGTGCCCGCCGAGCCCGGCCACCAGGCGGAAATCGACCGCGCCCGCGACATCGCCGCACGCGCCGCGATACGGGCCATCGAGCAGGCGCAGCACCAGATGAGCGAAGGCCGCGCCGACGCCGACCGCTACATCGAGGCGGCCGGGCGCATCGCCGACCTGTACCGCTACCGCATCGACACGCGCGCCCGCCCGGACGAGGAAGGCGCCCGCGAGAACGCCTCGCGCGAAGAGGAAATCGAACGCCAGCTACGCCTCGCCGGCCTGCGCGCCGAACGCGACGAGTTCTTCCGCCTGCTGCGGCACAAACGCCTCGGCGAAGAACAGGCACGCAAGCTGATTCGGGAGGTCGATCTGCTGGAAACGCAGCAGACGGGCTGAGGGGGCGCCGGAATCGGAGGTCTTCCTTTACCGTTTGACTGTGCTGCATCTGATTTATCGAGAGGGTTGAAGCAGGGGTTCCGCTCTGCTGAGCGGGGCACTTTTGGCATTGCCCCAAAAGTGCCCAAAAGGTCTAGCCCCGCCATCCGGCCCCGGCTGCGCCGGGGTTCCCTCGCTGCATCGCCGCTCCGGGGGCCGGCATACACGGGCCATCCATGGCCCGATATGCCTCTCGCCGCATCCATGCGGCTCGCTCCCCTACACGACGATTCCACTCAGCCTCCTGAAGGGGCGATCGGTGGTGTCTGAAGATTCGATGTATAGAGAGCAAAAGAAATGTAGGGTGGATGACGCTCTTTTCATCCACCGTTACACCGCCGGTGGATCGATGAAGCGCGATCCACCCTACGAATTGAAACCGCCGCAACCGTCACAAAAAACACTCAAACCAGATCCCGCAACGCCGGCTCAAGACCGGGATAACGAAACCCAAACCCCGCCTCCTGCAACCGCCTCGGCACCACCCTCTGCCCATCGACGAAGAGTTCCGCCATCTCCCCCGCGAGCCAGCGGATCGGCGCCGCCGGCAGGTGCAGCCACACTGGGCGGCCGAGCACCCGGCCAGCGGTCGCAGCGAATTCGGCCTGGCTGACCGCGCCGGGCGCCACCAGGTTGTACACGCCGTCGAAACGCTCCTCGCCCAGCGCACGGGCGATGAACTGCAACACGTCATCGCGATGCACCCAACTGATCACCTGCTCGCCGCTGCCCAGGCGCCCGCCCAGCGCCAGGCGGTGCGGCAGGAGCAACGGCTTGAGCGCGCCGCCGGGGCCAAAGACCACGCCCAGGCGCATCGTCACCTGGCGCACGCCAAGCGCCACCGCCGGTTTCGCCGCCGCTTCCCAGCGCGCGCAGAGTTCGGCCATGAAGCCGCGGCCCATGGCGCTCTGCTCGTCGAGGGATTCCTGCGGGTCGCGCACGCCGTAATAGCCGATCGCCGATCCCTGCACCCACACCGCCGGGATGTGCCGGGTCCGCTTGAGCCAGGCAATCAGGTCGTCGGTGGTGCCAACCCGGCTGGCCAGCAGCGTTTCCTGTCGCGCCGCACTCCAGCGCGGCCCTACCACCGGCGCACCGGCGAGGTTGATGACGGCGTCGAAGGCGTCGTCGGCCGCCAATCGGTCCAGCGCATCGATGCAGCGTGCGCGGCCGTTGAAGCGCGCGCTGGCGCGTTGCGGATGGCGGGTCAGCACGCACAGCGAGTGACCGGCATCGAGCAACTGGCGGACCAGGGTTTCGCCGATGAATCCGGTGCCGCCGGTGACCAGAACGCGCCGCGGGGTAATACCGGTGAAAGGATTCATGCCCTACCCGCTCCTGGAAATGTCCCGCCATCGCGTCGCCGGTGGCGTGCAACCGGTGGGATGCGAAGGTCGATGGACTGTCCTCGATAGACCGCCACACGCGCTGGCTGTTCGAGCGCCCGCTCAGGCGGGTTCGGGGAATACCCGGTTGCGCCCGCCGGCCTTCGCCGCGTACAGCGCCTGATCGGCCGCCTGCAGCAGTTCCTCCGCGCCAGGCTCGTGCCCGTCGGGGCGCCAGCTGTGGACGCCGGCGCTGATGGTGACGATGCCCTTCTGGTTACCGGTGTGGGGAATGTTCAGGTCGCGGACGGCCTGCAGGATATGCGTGGCGATCCGCTGGCTGCCTTGTGCGTCGGTCTCCGGCAGCAGCATCAGGAATTCCTCGCCGCCGTAACGCACGGCCAGGTCGCCGGCGCGCCCGGCGCACATCTGTATCGCCCGCCCCACGGCCTTGATGCAGGCGTCGCCGGCGGGATGACCGTACAGGTCGTTGTAGCCCTTGAAATGATCGATATCGAGCATGATCAGGCCCAGAGTCTTGCCGTTGCGCCGCGCGCGGGCGATTTCGTCCGGTAACGCCTGATCCAGTCGCCGGCGGTTCGCCAGCCCGGTGAGGCCGTCCTGCAAGGCCAGCTTGCGCAGTTCGCGGTGGGCCTCCTGGAGTTGCGCTTCCGCGCGCATGCCGAGGCGAATCTGCCGGATCAGGACGATGCCGAAGATCCCCATGGTGAAAATCATCAGGGCGACGATATAGGCGGAGCGATAGATGTTGGCTTCCCAGGGCGCGAGGATGGCCTGCCGGGACTGCGCCGCTTCCACCACCAGCGGATACTTGTCGAGCGCCTGGTAGCCGTACAGGCGCTCGATGCCGTCCACCATCGAGTGAAGCGTGGCGGTCCCGGCCTTCGCCTGCGGCATCAGTTCGGAAAATATCCTGCCGCCGGCGAGGCTGCTGCCGATGACCGTTTCGTTGAAGGGCCGCCTGACCAGCAGCGTGCCGTCGCGCAACGCCAGCACGATGGCGCCCTGCCCATCGATATCGAAGCCGTCGTAGAACCTGCGGAAGTAATCCACCCGCAGCGCCGCCAGGGCGACTCCGGCGAAACTCCCGTCCGGCGCGTTGATGCGCCGGGAAACGGGCAGCACCAGGCGCCCGGTGGAACGGCTCCTGATCACCGGGCCGATGTGCACGCCGCTGTCGGGGTTGTTTTTGTGGAAGGTGAAGTAATCCCGATCGGTGCTGTTGACCCCGGGAGGCTCGCTGGCCTCCGACGTCACCAGCCAGTTGCCGTTGCGATCGAAGACGAACAGCCCGTTGAGCTGCGCCAGGGAAGCGACATTGCCTTGCAGCAGGCGCCTGAGGCGTTCGAGCTGCGCGTGGGAGGTGCCGTCGGTTTCGACACGTTCGACCACGTTGGCGAGCACCAGGTCGGCTTCCTCGAAGACATCCTCGGCATGCTGCGCCAGCGAGCGGGTGAGGTTGGAAGTGGTGGTTTCCGCCATGCGCAACGTTTCGCGGCGCGCCGTCCAGGCCTGCCAGATATCCAGGCCGATGATCGACAGGATGACCAGCACCACGAATACGAAAGCCAGCCGCTGGAGCGACTGTCTGGGTCTGATAAAGCTTTCCAGGAAACTCGGCATCGGTCGGACGGGACTCTTTGTAATCGACGGTTACCCGGACTCTGCCGGGTAACTTGGCGTGAGTGGCGCCTAACCTGCGTATTGCCGCTGAACCCTGGCTGCGGGTCGCGCGGCCGGGGTCGTCCGGGATTGTACGGGCTGCTTCGGCGCCAGGTAAAACTCTGTCGGCGCCCTATCGAGTAAGCAGATTTTTCGCGGGCACGCATTCGGCGCCCCATGACCGGGCGATCTGCGCTGCGCGGCCCAACGGCACGGACGCGTTCTCGAAATCCACCACCACGCAGAAATCCGCCGACGGTGGCCGCGTCGGCAACGGGTCGAAGCGCCCATCGCTGAGCAGCCAGAGGCCGATACGTTTGCCGCGGGCGTTGCGCCGCACCCTGGCCAAGGTGCGTTCGGCCAGCTCCAGCGCCGCGGCCACCGGCGAGCCGCCACCGCCACCGATGGCATCGATCCAGGCGTGATTGGACGACCGCGCCTTCTGCGGCTTGCACAGCAGGCGCGCCTGCCCGGCGGCGAAGCCGATCACCATCAGCTCGCCGCGCTGGCGATAGACCTGCTCGCTCCAGCGCAACAGCAGGCCCTTGGCCAGCGCCAGGTTGCGCCGCCTGAGCATCGAGCCGGAACAATCCAGCACCAGGCAATGCAGCGTCCCCGCCTCGGCCGCCTGCCGCTGGAAACGCAGGTGCGGCGCCCGCAAGCGACCGGCGCCCTTGGCCAGCAGCGTGCGCGGCCAGTGCAGGCGCGCGCTGGCCGCCGCGCCGCGCTGGCGGATG
>NZ_DJTK01000056.1:0-5943 GCF_002438225.1 Pseudomonas sp. UBA6310
CTGGTCTATCGCGACACGCCGCTGGCGCTGGTTGGCGATCCGCTGCGGCTCAAGCAGGTGATGACCAACCTGGTGAACAACGCGATCAAGTTCACCCGCGAAGGCTGCATCGTCATCCGCGCCATGCTCGAAGAGGAAAGCGACGACCGCGCGCAACTGCGCATCAGCGTCCAGGACACCGGCATCGGCCTCGCCGAAGACGAACTGCGCGCGCTGTTCCAGGCGTTCAGCCAGGCCGACAACTCGCTCAACCGCCAGGCCGGCGGCACCGGCCTCGGCCTGGTGATCTCCAAACGCCTGATCGAGCAGATGGGCGGCGAGATCGGCGTCGACAGCACGCCGGGCGAAGGCTCGGAGTTCTGGGTCAGCCTGACCCTGCCCAAAGCCCGCGACGACGCCGACGACCTGCCGCGCGCGCCGCTGGCCGGACGCCGCGTGGCGGTTCTCGAACACCATGAGCTGGCGCGCCAGGCGCTGCGCCATCAGCTTGAGGATTGCGGCCTGGAAGTGCTCGAATTCCCGGTGCTCGACGACCTCATCGACGCGGTCGCCGGCCAGCGCGATACGCCCCGGCAGATCAACCTGGCGGTGCTCGGCGTCAACCTCAAGGATCTGCCCCCCGAGCCGCTGAGCCAGCAGGTCCACGCCCTGGAAAGCCTCGGCTGCAAGGCACTGGTGCTCTGCCCGACCACCGAGCAGATGCTCTATCACGACGCATTGCCGGACGCCGACAGCCAGCTGCAGGCCAAGCCTTCCTGCACGCGCAAACTGCACCGCGCCCTGGGCGATCTGCTCAACGCGCCGCCGCCGCGCCTGCTGCCATCTATCGCACCGAGCAACAGCCGGCCGCCGCGCCTGCTCTGCGTCGACGACAACCCCGCCAACCTGCTGCTGGTGCAGACGCTGCTCAGCGACCTCGGCGCCGAAGTCGTCGCGCTGGACAACGGCGAGGCCGCACTGAAGGCCGTCGCCCGCACACGCTTCGACCTGATCTTCATGGACGTGCAGATGCCCGGCATGGACGGCCGGCAGACCACCGAGGCGATCCGCGCCTGGGAAACCGAGCACCAGCAGGGCCAGGTGCCGATCGTCGCGCTGACCGCCCATGCGCTGGCCCACGAGAAACGCATCCTGCTGCGCAGCGGCATGGACGACTACCTGACCAAGCCGATCAACGAACGCCAGCTCAGCCAGGTGGTGCTCAAGTGGACCGGCCTGAGCCTGCTCGGCAGCGCCGCGCGCGGCGAACCCCACGCACCGCGTGGCAATTCCACGCTGCCGGTACTGGACGCCGAGGAAGGCCTGCGCCTGGCGGCCGGCAAGGCCGACCTCGCCGCCGACATGTTGCGCATGCTGCTGGAATCGCTGGAAGTCGACCGCCAGGCGATCCGCCAGGCGCGTGAAAGCTGGGAACGCACGGCGCTGATCGAGCGCGTGCACCGGCTCAACGGCGCCACCCGCTACTGCGGCGTGCCGCAACTGCGCGACGCCTGCCAGCGCAGCGAAACCCTGCTCAAGCAGGACGATCCGGGCGCCGCCGCGGCCCTCGGCGAACTGGACGCCGCCATCGAGCGCCTGCTCGACGCCGCCGCGACCGCCTGACCGGCGAGGCGCCCGTGCCGGCAGCGCGTGATAGCATGCCGGCCAGCGCTTTTGCCCGATCCGCGAACACGAAGAACCATGGCCGAACACGATTTCCGCTACAGCCTGCTCAACCCGCAACACACCCTCAACGAATGCCGCGCGCTGGCGCCAGGCCGTTACCAGGTCACCGGCAACGGCGGCTCGATCAACGCCGGCGATACCCTGCTGGTGACCCTCAAGGGCAGCCGCGACCTGTGCCTGCGCCTGCAGGTGGAAAAGGTCCGCCACCTGATCAATCCGCCCGGCCAGTGGCTCGCGGTGGCCAACGGGCCGGCCTTCCGCGAACTGGAAATCCGCCAGTGGAGCGTCGATTGCGACGGCTGTGCCAAGCACCTCGACTTCGAGTTCGCGGTGGACGCAAAACTCGGCGACAAGGCCCGCGCACCGGCCGCCGAAGCGCGCATCGCCGAGCTGGGCTGGGCCTCGGTCGACGGGCGCCACTTGTGTCCCCAATGCCGGGAAAGCGCCTGATGAGAACCCCGCTGAGCCTCGCCCTGTGTGCCGCCACGCTGGTCGGCTGCGCCAGCCACACGCCGCTACAGACCGAACGCAGCTACAGCGTCGAATGGATCGGCGAGCGTCCGCTGATCGACCGCAGCCACCTCACGATGACCTTCGGCGCGGACGGACGCGCCTATGGCCATGCCGGCTGCAACCACTGGTTCGCCCAGTACACGCTCAAGGGCGAACAGCTCGGTTTCGACTTCCCCGGCAGCACCCGCAAGAGCTGCGCTCCGGCGCTGATGGAACAGGAACGGCGCTTCCTCGACGCCCTCGGCACGGTGCGCCGCTGGGACGTATCGGAACAGGACGAATTGCGCCTGTGGCCGGCCAGCGGCAAACCGATCCGCCTGCTGCCGGAACGCTGAGCGGCAAACCGGCATTCCTGCGCGAATACCGTGCCTTCAGGGCGCGAACAGCTCCATCTGCTCGCTCATTCCGCGCAAATCCAGCAGGCGCACACCGACGCCAAGCAGGCGCACCGGCTTCCCGCCGCGGGCATGCGCGGCGCTCAGCAGCTGGGTGTAGCTGTCCAGATCGCGACCGGCGCCGGCCTGCTCCAGGGTGGTCTGGCTGAAGTCGTGGAACTTCACCTTGACGAAGGGTTTGTCCGGCCGGTAGCTCTTGTCCAGCCGCTCCAACCGTCCGTTCATTTCCTCCAGGAGGCCCGGCAGCTGGGCGATGCAGGCCGCCAGATCGGGCAGGTCCTGATCGTAGGTATTCTCCACGCTGAGCGATTGCCGGCGGTTCTCCACCTGTACCGGACGCTCGTCGATGCCCCGCGCCAGGTTCCACAGGCGTTCGCCGAAACTGCCGAACTCGCGGGCCAGGGCCAGCTTGCTCCAGCCGAGCAGGTCCGCGCAGCCCACGATGCCCTGGCGCGCCAGGCGCTCCGCCGTCACCTTGCCGACCCCGTGCAGCTTGCTCACCGGCAGCGTGGCGACGAAATCCGCAACCTGGTCCGGGGTGATGACGAAGAGCCCGTCGGGCTTCTTCCAGTCGCTGGCGATCTTCGCCAGGAACTTGTTCGGCGCCACGCCGGCGGACACGGTGATGCGCAACTCCTTCCAGATACGTCGGCGGATGTCCTGGGCGATGCGGGTGGCGCTGCCGGCGAAATGCCCGGCGTTGGAGACATCGAGAAACGCCTCGTCCAGCGACAGCGGTTCGATGATCTCGGTGTAGTCGCGGAAAATCGCCTGGATTTCACGCGAGGCTTCGCGGTAGGCCTCGAAGCGCGGTTTGACGATCAGCAGGTCCGGACACAGCTTCAGCGCATGCCGCGACGACATTGCCGAACGCACGCCATAGGCACGCGCCTCGTAGTTGCAGGTGGCGATCACTCCGCGCCGATCCGCCGCCCCGCCCACCGCCAGCGGCCGGTTGGCCAGCGCCGGATCGTCACGCATCTCGATCGACGCGTAGAAGCAGTCGCAGTCAACGTGAATGATCTTTCGTTGTGGCTTAACCGGTTGATCCAACATGCAATTTCCGAAATCGGAAGCGAACGATGCGCACGACGCTTCTCGTAGGGCGAGCGAGCAATCTTACACCGCCACGAACTGTATGAATAAACAGTCAAACCCATCTTGAAGATCCCGGAAGGCGTTCGATGCGCTACCCCGACGCCAGCGGGTGCGTGGCAACATGCCCTCGGCCGTGCGGGACGAATCCCCTTCCCATAAGGATCGATGTGATGCAGTCGACATTTACGAGCTGACGAACAGCCGGAATGTGTCGGCTTTGGTAAAATTCGCCAACCAACCTTCGAGTACGCCCCGGTGAAAGAACAACGCACTTTTCACGCCCTGCGTGCCCACATCGATGAAATGCTCTCCAAGGGCGCCGTCATCGTCGGCCGCGATCCGCTCAGACTGAACGTCGACGGCACCCTGTTCCGCGTCGCCCACGGCATGCTGATCAGCCAGGCGGCTGCCTGATCCTTCGGTTTTCCCTCCCCCGCTGAACCCCTGTCGTCAGCGCCGCTGACGTCCGCCTGTGCCCTTGCCCCTCGCGTCACGGTTGTGTGCCTCGTCCCGACGCGGCTAGGCTGCACGCTCGACGACCGGTGGAGCCTATAGATGACGGAGCGGGTGAACTTCAAGGACAAGATTTCCCGGGAGCGCCCCTATCCGGGCGCACTGCGGGAGAACTTCAGGGTTCCCGCCTGCAGCGTGCAGGACCTCATCGACCAGTTCGAGAGCGACCGCGGGCGCATCCTCAACTCCGCCGCCATCCGCCGCCTGCAGCAGAAGACCCAGGTCTTCCCGCTGGAGCGCAACGCCGCCGTGCGCAGCCGTCTCACGCATTCCCTCGAGGTTCAGCAGACCGGCCGTTTCATCGTCAAGACGCTCTACAAGCAGCTCGGTGAGCGCGCCGCGGAGTTCGGCCTGGATGGCCTGGAAGGCGCCGTGGAAAGCCTGGTTGAGATGTCCTGCCTGATGCACGACATGGGCAATCCGCCGTTCGGGCACTTCGGCGAATACGCGATCAACGCCTGGTTCGAGCGCCACCTCGACGGCCTTTTCGAGCGCGCGGTGCCAGCCCCGGGCGATGCCGCGCTGCGCGGCGCCATGCTCCGCGACCTGAAGAACTTCGAGGGTAATGCCCAGGCCATCCGCCTCGCGGTACGCCTGCTGCGCCTCAACCTGACCTACACGCAGACCGCCGGGCTGCTCAAGTACGTGCGCCCGGCCAGCCAGCCGAAACCCGAGCGCGGCAGTCCCGGCGCCTATCTGAACAAGAAGCCCGGCTATTACCTCTCGGAAAGCGACTACATCGGCGCCCAGTGCGCCGCGCTGGCGATGCCACCCGGCACGCGCCACCCGCTCACCTACATCATGGAAGCGGCGGACGACATCTCCTACTGCCTGGCGGACATCGAGGACTCGGTGGAGAAAGGCATCCTCGACATCGATCGGCTGGCCCAGATGCTGACCGAGAAGTTCGCCAGCCTGAGCGACGCCGAGGCGAGCATTCCCGGTGCACGCAAACCGTTCCGCGCGGTGGTGGACTACGCCCTGCAACGCGCCCACCGGGAGACGGTGAACAAGACCGGGGAATTCTTCATCTGGCTGCGCGTGGGAATGACCCACCCGCTGGTCAAGCACGCCGCCGCGCAGTTCATCGAGCATATCGAGGACGTCTACCACGGGCGTCTCGACCGGGCGCTCATGGAGGACGGCGGCATTCACCAGGCGATGGTGGACACCTTCAAGGAGGTCGCCCGCGAGCAGGTGTTCAGCCACCGCGAGGTGGAAACCCTGGAACTGCAGGGCTTTCGCATCCTTCAGGGACTGCTGGATTTCTATGCGCCACTGATGGCGGAATCTGGAGCGTCGTTCCGCGCCCTCGCCGAAGGTAGCTCGAGCAAGCCACTGCACCTGCGGCTGCTGATCAAACGCTTGGCCGACACCGACATCAAGGCTTACCTCGAAGCGTTGCGGCAACTGCCCGAGGGTGACGACCCGACACTCTGGGAGTTCTACCACCGCTGCCGGCTGCTGCAGGATTTCGTCAGCGGCCTTACCGACCAGTCGGCCCACGACGAGTACCGCACCCTCTCCGCGCTGTGAAATCGCCGGACAGCGTCACCCGCGCGCCTGCCGGCCGTGGATCGCACGAGAGAAACCGCGATGCCAGGGCCTTCGCGCTAAATAATTGAAGAAAAAACAGTTTTTTCTCAGCCACGTGGTTGACAGCTTTGCTTTGGACTGTAGAATGCGCACCCACAGACGCGGGATGGAGCAGTCTGGTAGCTCGTCGGGCTCATAACCCGAAGGTCGTCGGTTCAAATCC
>NZ_DJTK01000056.1:6187-6920 GCF_002438225.1 Pseudomonas sp. UBA6310
GGGCTCATAACCCGAAGGTCGTCGGTTCAAATCCGGCTCCCGCAACCACTCTTGTCGGTACGCTCGAAACGAGCGAATCGACAAAACAGAAAGGCCTGCAGCGATGCAGGCCTTTTTGTTTTCCGCTGGAAAAATCCCGGCGCTCGCCGACGCTTCCGCCGCCCTCCTCGCCGACGCCCACCAGCGCGATGCCGCCCGATGATCCGGATGACCGGAACACCGTCGGCCGAACCGTCGACGGCTGAAAAACTCGAAAGGACATGCCCGGCACTTTCGCCCGCATTCCTGACAGAAGAAGCCATCATGACAGCGCCCGAAGAAAAATCCGTCGAAGGTCTGCGCCACGCCTTCGAGCCCTTCAGGACGGAAATCGTCTCCAACGGAACCGATATCGAACTGCAGGTCTACGACCCCGCGAACATCGATCCGTGCATCGTGGTTTTCCCGCAGAGCCGGATCGACAGCGAGGAAGGCTTCGACCAGATCGTGGCCGAGGTGCGCGAACGCCTGGCGGAATCGACGGCGCGGGCGAAGGAACTGTCCCGGGCGAAGGACCAGTGAGCACAGCGCCGATCCTGCCGGCCCCTGTCCGGGTCGCCAGCGGGCAAGCTCCCCTAGCCGCCTCGAACTCTCTTCCAGCCCAGGCACCGTAAAGACGTCAGCGAATCAGCTCGAAAGGGTATTCGATCACCAGGTAGATGCGGTCGATGTCCCTTCCTGCCTGGGCCGCGTT
>NZ_DJTK01000073.1:0-19120 GCF_002438225.1 Pseudomonas sp. UBA6310
CGCCGCGCCGCCCTGGATGCACGCGCCCGCGAACGCCTGGCCGATGCCGGCGCCCTGCGCGGCCTGGCCGGCCATCGTCACCGCGCGCGCTGGGCGGTGGCCGGGGTGGAAAACCAGGCGCCGCTGTTCGCCGGTCTGCCGAGCCAGGAGGAAATCCAGGTGGCCCTGCCGCTGCCCAGCGTCGGTGAGGACCTGCATGCCGATTACGCCACCCTCGGCACCACCCTTGGCCCGCACCCGCTGTCACTGTTGCGCGGCGTGCTGCGCAACCGGCGCTGCCGCAGCTCGCGCGAACTGCCGGGCATCGAGCACGGCAAGCACATCGGCGTCGCCGGCCTGGTGATCGGTCGCCAGCGCCCGCAGACCGCCAGCGGCGTGGTCTTCGTCACCCTCGAGGACGAGTTCGGGATGGTCAACGTGGTGGTCTGGCACGACCTCGCGGAACGCCAGCGCAAGGTGCTGGTGGGGTCGCAGTTGATGCAGGTGGACGGCCGGTTGGAGTCGCAGAATGGCGTGCGCCACCTGATCGCCCGACGGCTGATCGACCTGACGCCGCTGCTCACCGGGCTCGACGTGCGCAGCCGCGACTTCCGCTGAACAGCCCGAGACCCGGCCGCGCGCGAAACCCGCCCCGCAGAAACGACGAACCCGCCGGGAAACGGGCGGGTTCGCTGTTCATTCGCCGGGTTCGTCCACTTCCATGGGCTCCGGCTTTTCCGGTTCCTTGCGCGGCGGCGCCTTGGGAATGCTCGTGTCCTGAACGTCCGGGTCCGGCTCGGGTGCGTCGTCGATGTCCATGTTGCTCTCCTCGTTCGGCGTGGCGTGTACGCTTATTCGAGGCCGGGGGACCGCCAGCGTTCGCCCCGGTCATCGGCCGACAACCTAGCGGGACGCCGGGCGCAGCAGCCCCATCAGGCGCGCACCGAACACGTTGATCAGCAGGCCGAGCATCACCACCGCCGCACCGACGACCTGCACCGCGCTGAGGTGCTCGCCGAGCAGCCAGGCCGACGAACTCAGGCCGATCACCGGCACCAGCAGCGAGAACGGCGCCACCTGCCCGGTCGGATAGCGCGACAGCAACCGGCTCCACAGGCCGTAGCCGAGGATGGTGGCGCCGAACGCCAGGTAGACCAGCGCCAGGATCGAATCCAGGCTGATGCCGCGCAGCGCGGCTTCGATGGTCTGCGGCCCTTCCAGCATCCAGGACAGCGCGAAGAACGGCAGCGGCGGGATCAGGCTGCCCCAGACCACCAGGCCGACCAGGTTCACCTTGCCGACCTTGCGCGTGACGATATTGCCCAGCGCCCACATCGACGCCGCGGCGATGGTCAGCACGAACCCGGCGAGGGTCATGCTGCGATCGCCCTCGGCGCCGATCAGGATCAGCCCGCCGGCGGCCACCACCAGACCGACCAGGTTCGCCGGCCGAATCCGCTCGCTGAGGAACAGCGCGGCGAAGAACAGCGTGAAGAACGCCTGCGATTGCAGTACCAGCGAAGCCAGCCCGGCCGGCATGCCGACGTACATCGCCGAGAACAGGAAGGCGAACTGGCCGAGGGAGATCGTCAGCCCGTAGGCCAGCAGCCAGCGCAACGGAATCTGCGGCCGCTTGATGAAGAACACCGCGGGAAAGGCCGCCAGCATGAAGCGCAAGGCGCCCAGCAGCATGGGCGGCAGGCCGTGCAGGCCGACCTTGATGACCACGAAGTTGAGGCCCCAGACGATGATGACGACGAGCGCCAGCAGCAGATCTTTCGGTGACATTTAGAACTCTTCTCAGGCAGCACGGGCAAGGCCGGCCATTAGAAACCATCCGCCACCCGGCCGACGCGATACAGTCGCCGGGCAAAACATCCATACAGCGCCGATTGTCCCTCCGCTGCCGCGACAGGTGCCGACGCGCACCGGGGCGAGCTAGAATTCGCGCCTGATAGCGGTGACCTCCTTTTTACAGAGTTACGAGACCAGTCATGGGCGCACAGTGGAAAGCGAAACATAAGGAAGCGGCAGCCAACGCCAAGGGCCGTATCTTCGGCAAACTGGCAAAGGAAATCATGATCGCCGCGCGTAACGGCGCCGATCCGGACATGAACCCGCGCCTGCGGATGGTCGTCGAGCAGGCCAAGAAAGCCTCGATGACGCGCGAGACCCTGGAGCGAGCAATCAAGAAAGGCGCCGGGCTGCTCGGCGAAAGCGTGCATTTCGAGCGCACCACCTACGAAGGCTTCGCCCCCCACCGCGTACCGGTGATCGTCGAGTGCCTGACCGACAACGTGAACCGCACCGTGGCGGAAATCCGCGTGCTGTTCCGCAAGGGCCAGCTCGGCGCCAGCGGTTCGGTGTCCTGGGACTTCGACTACTTGGGCATGATCGAAGCCGCGCCGAGCGCCGCCGATGCCGACCCTGAGTTGGCCGCCATCGAAGCCGGCGCGCAGGACTTCGAGCCCGCCGAAGACGGCGCCACGCTGTTCCTAAGCGAACCGACCGACATGGACGCCGTGTGCAAGGCGCTGCCGGAGTTCGGCTTCCAGGTGCAGTCGGCGCAGCTCGGCTACCGGCCGAAGAATCCGGTGAGCCTGTCCGGCGCCGAGCTGGAAGAAGTCGAGGCCTTCCTCGATGCGCTGGACGGCCACGATGACGTGCAGAACGTCTACGTCGGCCTGGCCGAGTGAGCCGGAGCACGCGATGAACAAGCCGCACGTCCCCTACGCCCAGCGCGAGCAGGGCTACCGCGAGAAAGCGCTGAAGATGTATCCGTGGGTCTGCGGCCGCTGCGCGCGCGAGTTCTCCGGCAAGCGGCTGAGCGAACTGACGGTCCATCACAAGGACCACAACCACGACAACAACCCGGAAGACGGCTCTAACTGGGAGTTGCTGTGCCTGTACTGCCACGACAACGAGCACTCGCGCTACACCGACAACCAGTACTTCGCCGAAGCCAAGCCCGGTGAAAACGGGCCCAAGCAGACCTTCAAGGGTCTCGCCGGCCTGGCCGACCTGCTGAAGAAGCAGGACTGATCGAACGGCGCACCGCCGGCGCAAACCGGCGGTTCC
Organism: Pseudomonas sp. UBA6310; assembly: GCF_002438225.1. NCBI lineage: Bacteria > Pseudomonadati > Pseudomonadota > Gammaproteobacteria > Pseudomonadales > Pseudomonadaceae > Pseudomonas > Pseudomonas sp. UBA6310. The sequence goes on from NZ_DJTK01000073.1 coordinate 3,058, forward strand.
TTCCTGCGAGCCCCGCGATGAAACCCGAAGACCTCCTGCTGCTGGTCACCCGCAGCATGCCCTACGGCAAGTACAAGGGCCGGCTGATCGCCGATCTACCGGGTAACTACCTGAACTGGTTCGCCCGCGAAGGCTTTCCGCCCGGCGAGATCGGCCGACTGCTGCAACTGATGCAGGAGATCGACCACAACGGCCTCTCCGGGCTGCTCACCCCGCTGCGCCAGCCGCGCTGAGCAACCGATGTCCTGCGCACAGGCGCTCGCCGGGCTCAGGTATAATCGCCGCTGATTCCTGTCCTTCCCTTACCAGCGCCCCGCGGACCTGCCATGACTTCCAAGCCGAATCTCCCCCAGGACGACACGTCCACCCAAGAAGCCAAGGACAGCGTGCAGGCGCAAGGTGAGGAAATCACCGCAGCAGAAAGCCGAAAGCCGGGTTCGATCCCGGCTTTCGGTTTTCCGTTCGCGATGGCTGAGCTGGCGAAGTCGAGGAACGACAAGCCGTGGTATCAGAAGTCCAACAGCAGCAACCATGACAAGACGCCCGGTCCGGCTCCGCGGGGAACCCGCCGGGCGATGGGCAAGCGCTGATCAGCTCTTGGTTTCGTGAAGACGCGCGTTGAGCTCGTCGACCACCGGCGCCCACTCGGCATCCTCCAACAGTAGTTCCTTCAGCAAGCGTCCCTGGTTCTCCGTCCAGAACGGCGCCTCCGAGACCTTCACGTCGTCCGGCAGGGGCGCGTGCTGGCCGATGAAGGCGTCGATGGCGGCCGGATCCGATTCCAGGCCCAGTTGTTCGAACAGCGTACCGAGGTCGTGAAATCCTGGCAGTTCCATGGTGAGTCTCCAATGTGGGTGGCTGATGAAGGTGAGACCCTTCGCGGCCGGGAGAGATTCAACCGCAGCCTGCTTCAGCCCTCTTATCGAACAATCGCTATTTAGTCGCCCCTAGTTTGCTCATTTTGTGTACAATGGTCGGCCGACTACGCATCGAAGAGGTTTAGAACAGCATGAGCAAGGTAACCGCCAGCAAGGCCAAGAATGCAGCCGCTGTTGAAACTCGTGAATCCATCGACGCTCAAGTCAAAGCGTTCCTCAAAGCCGGTGGCGAGATCCAGCAAGTGGCCAAAGGCGTCAGCGGTCAGGTATGGGGCTCCTCGCGCCAGATCAGCCTGGGCAAGAAGTAGGATTGCTCGCTGGGGCCTCGTTCGAGGCCCCGCCGTCACCCCCGCGTTACCCTCCTCGCTCCACCCTCCGCTCCAGATCGTCCACCAACGCCTTGCCCCACTTCACGCCGGCGACACCCGCCTGTTCGATATCCACGAAGCTCTGCTCGGGATCGCGCTGAAGGTCGACGACGACATCCGCGCCCTTGACCACTTCCACGCCCATCGCCCAGAGCGGCGGAAGCGTCGACTCGACGTATCCGGTGAGATGGACGATGACCGTATGGCCGCGGTAGCGGAACGCGTGGCTATGGGCGACCGGCCTCGCTTTCGGTGAAGGGCGCAGCTCCGGTGCCTCGAAGTACAGCGTTTCGGCGCGGGGAAGCTTCATCGACACGCCCATAGGTCAGGGTGAAACCGGGTCGCTGGCCGGAAAGGAGTCTTCCAGCGCCTTATCGAGTTTCTCGTCCTTCTCGTGCTTTGGCGCTTCGGCCGGCTCGTGGGTGGATGGCTTTTTCGGATCGCTGTCGTTGATCGGCTGCGGCGTAGAGTTGTTCATCGTGCGTACCTCTTGTCTTCGGATGACGCGCCCGTTGTGAACGCCAGAAACGCGAAGGGCCATCTGCGATGGCCCTTCGTTGTGCTCGGCATGCCCGATCAGAGATTGCCGGCCTTTTTCACGGCATCTTTGGTCTTGCCGACGGCAGTCTGGGTTTCGCCTTTGGCTTCCTGCAGCTTGCCTTCGCCTTTCAGCCGGCTGTTGTCGGTCGCCTCGCCTACACCTTGCTTGACCTTGCCCACGGCTTCGTTGGTCTTGCCTTTGATCTTGTCGGTAGTGCTGCTCATATCATCACTCCACAGGTTGGTAGGTACATAAAAACTGACTGCTGCGTCAGTCGTGGAGTTCGAAGAACCTGACGACCGGCACCGCCTCCTCTAAGAGGAACGCGAACGCATCAGGCGTTCCAGCAGCGGCCTGCCGGCCAGGTGAAGGAACACCGGCGCGCCGGCGATCAGATAGAAGTAGTAGGTTACCGCGCGCCAGATCAGGATCGCGGCGCCCGCGGTCGACTTGCCCACCATCGGCGCGAGCAACGCGGCGGACGCCAGTTCGGCGCCCCCTGCTCCGCCGGGCAGCAGGCTCAGCTGACCGGCGGTGAGCGCCAGCATCTGCACCAAGAAGGTCCAGGCCCAGGGAATCGCATTGCCCAGCCCGGCGAGGGTCAGGTACAGCACGCTGTAGCGCAGCAGCCAGTGCGCGGCGGTCAGGGCGAAGACGCCTAGCAGCACCCGCGGCGGGCGTCGCAGGCTGGCGCGCAGCGCGTTGCGAAACGCCAGCAGCTTGCGCGCCAGGTGCAGCCGTCGACGCGCGTCGATACCGACGCGCCCGGCGAGCCGGCCGAGGCCCCGCAGTGCGCCGTGGTGATAGCGCCCGAGCAACGCCAGCGCCAGCAGCGCGCCACCGAGCAGCGCCGCGCTGCTGCCCAGCAGCCAGCCGACATGGGCGTTGAAGGCGTGCGACAGCGCATAGGCCAGGATGCCGAGCAGCGCGCAGACGAACACCAACAGGTCGCTCAACTGGTCCACGGTATAGATCGCCGTGCCCTGGGCCGGGCGTACGCCGCGGCGCATCAGCAGCGCCATCATGGTCAACGGGCCGCCGGCACCGCCGGGGGTGGCGCAGATGGCGAACTCGGTGGCGACCACCACGCCCAGCGCCTGGCTATGACCGATCGGGTGATCGCCAAGAAGCAGCCGCAGGCGCAGTGCATTGAGGTTCCAGCACAGCAGGATCATGGCGAACATCAGCGCCAGCGTGCCGCCCGGAAACGTCCGCAGGCGCTCGAATAGGCCGCTGCCGCCGAGCAGCAACGGCACCAGCGCCGCGCCCAGCAGCGCGCCGAGCAGCAGCCAAAGGCTGCGACTCATGCCGCCGCGCTCGTCGCTCGAAGCCGGCTTCGCAGCCAATCGATCTTGGTGGTCGGCACGCGGCCTTCGTCCATCAGCCGGCGCAGCAGGTCGAGCCAGTAGTCGCGGGAAAAGCCGTGGCGCATGTCCACCGGATGCAGGCCGAGACGCAGCAGCGGCGCCTCGCGATGCTCACGCAGCGCCCGCTCGCTGATCAGCCGCGACATGCCACGCCGCCAGGCGCTGCGCGCGCTCCAGACCAGGCCGGGCGCGTCGATTGGGGTGTGCTCGGGGAGCAGATAAAAGTGCTGCGGGTCGCTGGTATAGCTCAGCCCGCTGGCGCTCAGCGCCTCGCGGGTGCCAGGGCTCATCAGCCAGGCCGGAGCGACGAAACCGTGCAGCGGCCAGGCATTCCGCTGGAACAGCGCCATGCCTTCCTCCAGGCGCCGCTGCGCCTCGGCCCGATCCAGCGCGTAGAACTCGCCTTCCCAGGTGTAGACCCGACGCATGAACCAGTCCGTGGGGGTACGCGGCTTCGGCGCGTCGTCGCAATGGTAGAAACCGTGCAGCGCCAGCTCGTCGCCGCGCGCCAGCCGCGAGTCGAGCAGGCGGCAGAATTCCGGATGTGCATCGAGGGCGTTGCGGTGGTGGAAGTCCGGCACCACCAGCCAGGTGATAGGAATCGGCCCCAGCGCTGTTCGGCCGAGCGCGTCCACCGCCTCGACGAAGGGCCGGTAGTCGGGCCAGGTTTCCGGTGCCACGTCGTGCAGCACCAGCATCAGGCTGCGCTCAGCCATTGGCGGCCATCGGCAATTCGAAGGTGCCGAGCACCGCGCGGTAATGGGCGAGCAACCCGGCCACCACGGTGTCCCAGGAATACTGCGTTTCGACCAGTTGGCGCGCCCGGGCGCCGAGCAGCCGCACGTCGTCCTCGAACAGTTCGCGCACGCTGCTGGCCATCGCGACGGCGTCGTTCGGCGCGCACAGCCGGCCGCCCTGCGAGGTGACGATCTCCGCCAGCGCGCCGGCGCGCACGGCCACCACGGGGATACCGCTGGCCATCGCCTCAAGCGCCACCAGGCCGAAGGTTTCCTGGTCGCCGGCATGCAGCAGCACGTCGCTGCTGGCCATCAGCCGGGCCACCTCGTCGGCCGGGCGGAAGCCTTCCAGCACCGTGACGTTGTCCGGCACATGGCGCGGCATGTTCGAGCCGACCAGCAGCAGGTGATAGGGCGAGCCCAGGCGGCGCGCGGTTTCCAGCAGCACCGGCAGGTTCTTCTCGCGCGAGCCACGGCCGGCGAAGATCATCAGCCGGGTGTCCTCGGCCAGGCCCAGTTCGCGCCGCAGGTTGGCGTCACGGCGTTGCGGCCGGAAGGTCTGCAGGTCGACCCCCAGCGGGCGCACGTGCACGTCTCGCACACCGAGGCGGCTGAGCTTGTCGGCCATCACCTGGCTGGGCGCGAGGACGCGGTCAAAGCTGCGATAGAGCCGCGCGACGTAGGCCTCCATGTTGGTGCCGATCCACGGGCCGAGACGGTTGCACGCCAGCAGCGGCAGGTCCGAGTGATAGAAGCCGATCACCGGGACGTCGAGCTGGCGGCCGGCGTCCAGCGCCGCCCAGGCGGTCATGTACGGATCGCCCACTTCGATCAGGTCCGGGCCCAGCGTGCGCAGCAGGTTGCGCCAGGGCGCGCGGCGCACCGGGAAACGGTAGCCCTTGCCAAACGGCAAGGCAGGCGCAGGCACCTGGTAGATGCCATCGGCCTGCTGGTACGCGGGGCCCGGAATCAGCACGCTGTGCTGCACATCGGGATGAAGGCGCAAGCGGCGGTGCTTCGCTTCCAGGTAGGTGCGCACGCCACCGCTGGCGGGCGCGTAGAACATGGTCATATCGGCGATATGCAAGGGTCGGCTAGCTCCATTCGATTTCGCTCCACAATCAGGGGCGTGCCGCGCAAGCCAGTGCCTGAGCCGCGGTCGCCAAAAATGGACCGTTACAAAATGAAGACGTTCGACGCAGCGCTCAGCGGCGAGCGCGGACCAGCAGGCGGCGAATGGCCGGAGTGGCGGGCCGCGACGGGGGCAACAAGGTTGCTGCCCGGGCGGGCAACACTGGGGATCGAACCGCCCTCACGGCAGTTCGATGCGGTCTTCGAGGATGCGGATCAGCCCCTGTTTGTAGAGGCCGCCGATGGCCTTCTTGAAGTTGCCCTTGCTCACGTTGAAGCGCCGGGTGATCTCTTCCGGCGAACTCTTGTCGCTCAGCGGCAGCGCGCCGTCGTTGTCGCGCAACTGGCGCAGGATCTGTTCGGCGAGGCTTTCGGCGGCCTTCTCGCCCACCGGCTGGAGGCTCAGGCTGATCTTGCCGTCGTCACGCAGCTCGCGGATGAAGCCCTTCTCCTGCATGCCGCTGCGCAGGAACTTGAACGCCTCGTTCTTGTGGATCAGCCCCCAGTGCTGGCCGTTGATGATCGCCTTGAAGCCCATGTCGGTGGCTTCGACGACCAGCAGGTCGACCGCCTGGCCGACGGCGTAGCGCGGCGGCGTCTTGTCCAGGTAGCGGTCCAGGCGCGCGGTGGCGGTGATGCGCCGGGTCCGCTTGTCGAGGTAGACGTGCACCACGCAATAGTCGCCGACCTGCAGCGGGCGCTTTTCTTCCGAGTGTGGCAGCAGCAGGTCCTTGGGCAGGCCCCAGTCGAGGAACAGGCCGACACGGTTGATTTCCGCCACCTTGAGGCTGGCGAAACCACCCACCTGCACCTTGGGTTTCAGGGTGGTGGCGATCACCCGGTCGTCGCTGTCCAGGTAGACGAAGACGTTCAGCCAGTCGCCGATGTCGGTCGGTTCGCCCTTGGGAACGTAGCGGTTGGGCAGGAGGATCTCGCCGTCCGGCCCGCCATCCAGGTAGAGCCCGAAGTCGGTGTGCTTGACCACCTGAAGAGAATTGAAACGCCCGATGAGTGCCATGTCGTGTGCCTTGATTCGCCAGGCCGCGCATTCTACCTGCAGCGCCCGCCGGCGGGCTGGAATTTCCCCCTTGAGCGGGGGATTGACGAACGGCGGTTCGCCGACGACCCCATAGCTGTTAAAAGGTTGCGCGGGGAGGTCTGGAATGCGGCTTTGCGCCGCACCAGCCGATCAGTGGACACGGAGCCTGGGCTCTTCCTGCGGTGGCTGGGCGCTGACACGAGCAGCGTGACGAGTCACTCCTTTGATTCAAGAGGAGTGCGCGACATGCGTGAATCTTTGCTTTTTCTGGCGCTGTGTCTGGGTGGGTGTGCCTCGCAGTTGCAGACCACCAACATCCAGCGCGAGGTCGGCGATTTTGACCTCAAGCTCGGCTCGGCCCCGACCCGCAGCATGGCCCAGGGCCTGGTCAAGCCGCAGACCAGCGGCCAGGTGCACGGCGGCTTCGACCTGACCCACAGCAGCGGCTGGTACCTCGGCCAATGGGCGCCGGACCTCGCCCCGGAGCAAGGTGAGCAGCTGGCAATGGAAACCTACGCCGGCTTCAAGCACCCGGTGGACGATCACTTCGGCTACGAACTGGGCACCCTGCTCAACAGCTACCCGAGCGTCGGCCAGATGGACGTCGAGGAGTACTACGGCGGGCTGACGGTGTTCGGCCATCGCCTGGGCGCGTCCTTCAGCCTCGACCCCGGCCGTCAGGACCGCACCCTGCTGGCCAACTTCGACCTGCAGGAATCGCTGGGCTTCCAGGTGATCGTGAAGTACGGCAACCATGTGCTGCAATCACCCGTGGCACTGGCCGACGGCGCCAACGTGCGCGTGTTCAACGACTGGTCGGTGAACCTGAGCCGCCCCTGGCTGGGCTTCGACCTCAACCTGTCCTACAGCGCCTCCAGCCTGAGCGACGGCGAGTGCTCGGCCTATTCCGGCTTCAACACCCGCTGCGACGGCGCCATGCGCTTCCAGGCTTCGCGCCCGCTGTAGCGCTATTCCAGGCCGACCTTCAGCAGTTGCCCATCGGACGCATCGGTCAGCAGGTAGAGGTAGCCATCCGGCCCCTGGCGGACGTCGCGGATGCGGCTGCCGAAGTTCTCCAGCAGGCGCTCCTCGCCAACCACCTTGTCGCCCTCCAGCTGCAGGCGGATCAGGTAGCCGCGCAGCGCGCCGATGAACAGACTTTGCCGCCATTCGGGGAAGCGCGGGTGGTCGTAGAAGGCCATTCCGCTGATCGCCGGCGACTTCTCCCACACGTGCAGCGGCGGCTCGGTGCCTTCGACGAACTCGCCGCGCGCCTCGGGAATCGGCAGCAGGCTGTAGTTGATGCCGTGCGTCGCCAGCGGCCAGCCGTAGTTCCTGCCGGCGGCCGGGACATTCACCTCATCGCCTCCGCGCGGACCGTGCTCGTGGGTCCAGAGGGCGCCGCTCCAGGGGTTGATCGCCGCACCCTGCTGGTTGCGATGCCCGTAGGACCAGATTTCCCCGCGCACGCCGGCCTGGCCGACGAAGGGGTTGTCGTGGGGCACGCTGCCGTCCGCGTGCAGGCGCACCAGTTTGCCCTGCAGCTTGTCGAGGTCCTGGGCGGTGGATCGCTGGTTGTTCTCGCCCAGGGCGATGAACAGGTAGCCGTCGCGATCGAACACCAGGCGCGATCCGAAGTGCTCCCCGGTGGAGAGCTTGGGCTGCTGGCGGAAGATCACCTGGAAGTCCTCCAGGCGCGAACCGTCGCTCGCCAGGCGACCGCGCCCCACCGTCGTCCCGGCCTTGTCCTCGCCCGCCTCGGCGTAGGACAGGTAGACCAGGCGGTCCCGGGCGAAATCCGGCGACAGCGCCACGTCGAGCAAACCGCCCTGCCCGCGCGCGAAGACCTCGGGCACGCCGCCCAGTGGCGCGGACAGGCCGGCCTCGCCGAACAGCCGCAGGTTGCCGCTGCGCTCGGTGATGAGCATGTCCTTGCCGCCGGGAAGGAAGGCCATCGCCCAGGGGTTTTCCAGCCCGCCGACCACTTCCACCACGCTCAGCTCGCCGCCTTCGGACGCCTGCGCGGCCGCCTCGGTGGCCCACAGCACGGCGCCGCACAACAACGGCAGGAGAGTTCTTGGCATCATGCGATCGGTCCTCTGGATGAAAATCCCGCGAACAGTCTGACCGCTGCGACAGGCATTCCGCGACGAATCACATAGCCGGTTACAATCCCCCACCGCCTCCAGAGCCCAGACCATGACCGAACCCGTGCGCCTCTCCAAACGCCTCGCCGAACTGCTGCCCTGCTCGCGCCGCGAGGCCGAACTCTATATCGAGGGCGGCTGGGTCAGCGTGGACGGCACCGTGGTCGAGGAACCGCAGTTCAAGGTCGATGCCCAGCGCATCGAACTGCTGCCCGGCGCCGTGGCCGCACCGATCGGCTTCGCCACCCTGCTGCTGCACAAGCCGGCGGGTTACGGCATCGGCTCGGGCGCCAACTCCGTGCAGCAACTGCTTGGCGCCGAACACCACGCCGCCGACGACACTTCCGGGCAACGCCCGGTGAAGAAGCACTTCCTCCGCCAGGAACTGCTCACGCCACTGGAAACCGATGCCAGCGGGCTGGTGATCTTCAGCCAGAATCACGGCGTTGCGCGGGCGCTGAAGGAAGACGCCGCCAAGCTCGAGCAGGAATTCATCGTCGAGGTGAGCGGCACGATCATCGAGAACGGCCTGAAGCGCCTGAACCGCCCGCAAAGCTACAAGGGCCAGCCGGAAACGCCGCTGAAGGTCAGCTGGCAGAACGAAACGCGCCTGCGCTTCGCCCTCAAGGCGCCGCAACCGGGGCAGATTCGACACCTGTGCGAGGCGGTGGGCCTGCAGGTGGTGGCGATGAAACGGATCCGCATCGGTCGCGTGGCGATGGCTAAACTGCAGCCGGGGGAATGGCGCTATCTCAAGCCCGACGAGCGTTTCTGAGGCCCGCCCTGGAACCCTCGGCGCAGAGCGCCAGCGTGGCGAAACAGCGAACCGCATGACCGTCGCGCAGTCGAACCTGCGGTCAACGCAGCACATGGGGACACAAGAAGAATGAATAAATGGATTGTCCTGGCCGCCTCGCTCGGCCTCGCCGGATGCAGCTCGTCGATGTGCGACAGCCCGTGGAGCCGCTCCGACTGCCAGACCGAGCGCCTGCTTTACCAGAACGACCTGCTGCAGGCGAAGATCCTGGTCGGCTCCGGCGATCTGGAGAGCCTGGAACTGGCCGAGGCGCTGCTCGATCGCGCCGCGCGCGACGACCAGAACGGCGAAACCGCGTTCTACAAGGCCGTGCTGCTGATCCGTCTCGGCCCGCAGACAGACGAAGTCCTCAAGCTGCTGGAGAAGGCCGTCGCCAAGGGCCATCCGCACGCCACCGCGCTGATGTACAAGATCTACTCCGAGCCCTACCTGATCAGCGAGGCCGACCCCGAACGAGCCGAGGAATACCGCGCCGACTACGCCAACCTGGACGTGGCGAAAAGCGGCTATCCGTCCTTCGAGCGCGCGCTGGCGCTGGTCAACGCGCTGGTCACCCCGCCGCCCGAAAGCCTCACGCCCGTCGATCCCCAGTAGCTTCGCGCCCGCAGGCCGGCCGGCTCCAGGGGTTGGCCTCGAGGCTGTTGTGGATCGCCGTCGCCGCCTGCGCCGCCTGGCCGGTCGCCGTGCTCACCTGGTGCAGTGCCGAAACCACGTCGCCGGCGGCATAGAGCCCGGGCACGCTGGTGCATTGCTGGCGGTCCACCCGCAGCGCCCCGCTCTCGTCACAGACGGCTCCCAGCCTGATCGCCAACTCCGAGCGCACCCGCGATCCCAGCGTGGGATAGACCATGTCGAAGCACAGCTCCTCGCCCTTGCAGGTGAGCAGGATGACCTTGTCGTCCTCGATCCGCATGCGATCGACACGGTCGCCGATCATGCGAATGCCGTAGTGCCCGGCGAGCTCCAGCGCCTGCGCGCAGGCGTCGTTTTCGCCGTAGGCGATCACCGTCACCCGGTCGGTGAAGGTGCGCAGGAACACCGCGTGGCGGATGGCGCATTCCGCCTCGCCATAGACCGCCACGTCGTCACCATCGACCTCATAGCCGTCGCAGATCGCGCAGAGGCGCACGCGCGCCGCGCGGATGGCGTCGTAGGGTTCTTCCAGCTCGGGCGGCAGCTCATCCTCGATGCCGGTGGCGAGCAGCACGCTGCGCGCCTGCAACCGGCTGCCGTCGTCCAGTTCGGCCTCGAAGTGCAGGTCGTCCCGGCGCTGCAGGCTGCGTACCTGGGTGTGCAGGGTGATGGCGCCATAGCCATCGACCTGCTGGCGGAGAAGGGCCAGCAGGTCGATGCCGGAAATGCCGGGGGGAAAACCGGGATAGTTGTGCGACAGCGGGATCAGCTCGGCGCGGCTGGCGCCGCCGTCGACCAGCCGGATGTCGCGATGAAAGCGCGCAAGGTAGATCGCCGCGGTGAGCCCGGCAGGACCTGCGCCGATGATCAGGCAGTCGATCATGGCGCAACGCGCGATGCGCGCCCTGGCCGTGCTTCGGCCGGTTTACGTCCGCTCATGGGAGTTCCTCGAGGTAGGCCGCCGCTCAGTGCGCGGCGACACGGGCCAGTGCATCGCTGAAGGTATCCGCGCTCAGCGGCTGGTAGGAATCGCTCGTGCCGCCGAGCGCTTCGTCGAGCAGCGGTTGCAACCGCCGCCAGCGCGCCTCGTCGTCCAGCCAATCGAGCAACTGCGAACCCAGTGGCAGGATGGCGAAGATCCACGCCTCCTCGTCGAACGGCAGCGAGGCGCGGATGAAGCCGTTGCTGGCCAGCGCCCCGCCTGCCGCCAGGATCGCCCGGATGACTTCGGGGTCATCGGCGCGGGTTCCGATGCGCGCCGCGACCACGACGCTGGCATCGTGGAAACCGAGTATTTCGTCGCGTCTTGCGATTCTCAGCAGGTCCCGGATCGTCGCCCAGTCGGCGGTGAAATCGGTCATCGATAGGCTCCAGATAACGGTGATCATCCCTAACTGACCGTCTCCAGCGGGCATCGCTCGTGCCAGTGGTCGGCTCGCCGGGCGAACTGCGAGACCCTCTTGCGCCTCTGATGAGGTGTCACGGACAGAGACTGCCTCCATGCGCCCTGCTTATCGACACGCGTTCCTGCTGGTGCTCGCCAGCGCCCTGCTGCTGCAAAGCTGTACCCGCATCGGCCTCGCCTACCGCCATCTGGACCGACTGATTCCCTGGTCGGTGAGCGACTACCTGGACATGACCCCGGAGCAGCGCAGCGCTTTCGACAGCCAGCTGCGCGAACAGCTGAGCTGGCACTGCAGGACCCAGCTGCCGGGCTATCTCGCCTGGATGGACAAGGTCCACGCGATGGTCGCCGAGCGGCGGGTCAGCGAACCCGAGCTGCGCGCGCGGCTGGCGGAGGCGAAGCAGGCGGTGGCCACGGTGGCGGAGGAAATCACCCCGTCGACGGTGGAGATGCTGCGCGGCCTGAACGACGAGCAGGTCGAGGAACTGGCGACGTCCTTCGCCGACGACCGCCGCGAGCGCAGGGAGAAGTACCTGGACGTGCCGCTGCAGGAGCAGATCGACGAGCGCTCCGAACGCATGCGCAAACGCCTGGAAACCTGGATGGGGCGCCTCAGCGAGGTGCAACGGCAACGCGTACGGCTGTGGTCGAGTTCGCTGGGCGAGCAGAACCAGGCCTGGCTGGAAAACCGCGTGCGCTGGCAGAACGAGCTGCTGATCGCCCTCGAACAACGCCACAGCGCGGAGTTCGCCGGACGGATCAAGGTGCTCCTGCAGCAGCGTGAAACGCTATGGACGGAGAGTTACCGCCAGGCGTTCGCGGCCACCGAACAGGCCGGGATCGACCTGTTCGTCGACCTGATGGCGACCGCCAGCGACACCCAGCGCGCCACGCTGCTCAAGCGCGGCGCCGCACTGCGCGAGGATTTCGCCGGGATCAAATGCCAGGACTGAAGGTGCGGGAGGTCAGAGCAGGAAGAGGGTCGCCAGGCCGAGGAAGATGAAGAAACCGCCGCTGTCGGTCATCGCGGTGATCATCACGCTGGCGCCCATCGCGGGGTCGCGGCCGAGCCGCGCCAGGGTCATCGGAATCAGCACGCCCATCAGCGCGGCCAGCAGCAGGTTCAGCGTCATCGCCGCGGTCATCACCACGCCCAGCGACCAGCTGCCGTAGAGCGCATAGGCGACCGCACCGATCACCCCGCCCCAGACCAGCCCGTTGACCAGCGCGACTGCCAGCTCCTTGCGCAGCAGACGCTGCGTGTTGCCGGTGCCAACCTGGTCCAGCGCCATCGCGCGGACGATCATGGTGATGGTCTGGTTGCCCGAGTTGCCGCCGATGCCGGCAACGATCGGCATCAGCGCGGCGAGCGCCACCAGTTTCTCGATCGAACCCTCGAACAGGCCGATCACCCGCGACGCGATGAACGCGGTGATCAGGTTGATCGCCAGCCAGGACCAGCGGTTGCGCAGCGATTTCCAGACCGAGGCGAAGATGTCTTCCTCCTCGCGCAGACCGGCCATGCTGAGGACTTCGCTTTCGCTCTCCTCGCGGATCAGGTCGACCATTTCGTCGATGGTCAGGCGGCCGATCAGCTTGCCGTTCTTGTCCACCACCGGGGCGGAAACCAGGTCGTAGCGCTCGAAAGCCTGGGCGGCGTCGTAGCCGTCCTCATCCGGGTGGAAGCTCACCGGATCGTTGGCCATCACCTCGGCGACCTGTTTCTCCGGGTCGTTGACCAGCAGCCGCTTGACCGGCAGCACGCCCTTGAGCACGCCGTCGTAATCGACCACGAAGAGTTTGTCGGTGTGGCTCGGCAGTTCCTTCAGGCGGCGCAGGTAGCGCAACACCACTTCCAGGCTGACGTCCTCGCGGATGGTGACCATCTCGAAGTCCATCAGCGCACCGACCTGGTCCTCCTCGTAGGACAATGCAGAACGCACGCGCTCGCGCTGCTGCGCATCGAGGGTTTCCATCAGCTCGTGGACGACGTCGCGCGGCAGCTCCGGCGCCAGGTCGGCGAGTTCGTCGGCGTCCATCTCCTTGGCCGCGGCGAGCAACTCGTGATCGTCCATGTCGGCGATCAGGTTTTCCCGGACGGCATCGGAAACTTCGAGGAGGATGTCGCCGTCGTTCTCGGACTTGACCAGTTGCCAGACGGTCAGACGGTCGTCGAGCGGCAGCGCTTCGAGAATGTGGGCGACGTCGGCGGGGTGAAGCTCATCGAGCTTGCGCTGCAGCTCGGCGAGGTTCTGCCGGTGCACCAGGTTTTCCACGCGATCGTGGTGCATGCCTTCCTGACGGTGCGTCAGGTCTTCCACCAGCTTGTGCCGGTGCAGCAGATCGATCACCTGCGCCAGGCGATCCTGCAGGCTTTCTTGCGGTTTCTTGATTTCTACTTCGTTCATGGCGCACTCCCCCCCCAGCAGCGGCGCGCGCCAAGGGTTCAATCGGTCATGTGATCGGCGAAACGGGCTTTTAAGCGACTACTGGGTAAGTCCATGGGGGTGTTCCACAAGCCCCGGCGGGGCTGACGCCGGCAATCATACCCACTGCCCGGCGCCTTTGCACTCGACAAAACCCGACCAAGAACAAACGTTTGCGAAGCGAATCTCGGCGAAGGCTGAATACCCGTGCGACGCCATGGAACGACGCTGGGACACCTCGTGCGCGCGGCGAGCAACTACACTGCGCTCGTTTCGTCAGGAGGACGTTTCCATGCATGGATCGCTATACGCAGGGCTCCTCGCCCTGGCGCTGGGCCTGCCGCACGCCGCGACGGCTGCCAGCGTGTTCCGCTGCGTCGACGCCGCGGGCAAGGTCACCTTCAGCCAGCGCGGCTGCCCAATCGACCAGCAGCAGGCGCTGCAAGAGGCCGAGAACCCGACGCCGGGCAACGGCAAGCCGGTGCCGATGGCGACGCCGAAGAAGAACGCCGGGGTCAAGTCCGGGAAGAAGCAGGCCAAGCCGCGCGAGCTGGTGGTGACCGGAGGCCAGGATGACGGTTGCGGCAACCTGCTGGACGCCAGCCAGCGCCGCCAGGCGACGATCCGCCGGGAAGTGCGCGACGGCATGAGCCGCCAGGACATCGAAAGCGCCTTCGGCCGCCCGGACAAGATCAGCACGCAAAACGGCCAGGTACGCTACACCTACGAGGCGGACGGCAACGGCCGCAGCCGCCAGGTGACCTTCGACGAAGCCGGTTGCGTGAAAAGCAAGGCGAAGAAAAAACGCTGACAAAGAAAAAGGGCCTGCATCGCTGCAGGCCCTTCCTTGTATGGTGCACTCAGGAGGATTCGAACCTCCGACCGCTCGGTTCGTAGCCGAGTACTCTATCCAGCTGAGCTATGAGTGCATGTGGCGCTTGATGGACCAGGTCACCGCTGGTTGAAACAAAATGGCTTGCATCGCTGCAAGCCATTCTAAATTGGTGCACTCAGGAGGATTCGAACCTCCGACCGCTCGGTTCGTAGCCGAGTACTCTATCCAGCTGAGCTATGAGTGCATGGGGTGCGCATTATAGGGAACTCGCTCTGTGATTCAAGTAGGTTGTCAGCTATTTCAATACCTTGCTGTTCAACTCACTTGCACCACACCCAGGGAATGCAATGGCGGAGAAGGGGGGATTCGAACCCCCGACACCCTTGTGAGGTGTACTCCCTTAGCAGGGGAGCGCCTTCGGCCACTCGGCCACCTCTCCGCAACGGGGCGCATGATACCCATGTTCCCCCGCTTTGCAAAGCCAAAATTTTGAGAAAAATTAGTGGCTTGGTTCTTGATCTTTCTCTTTCTGGATGCGCTGGTAAATCTCTTCGCGGTGAACCGCCACTTCCTTGGGCGCATTCACACCGATGCGCACCTGATTACCCTTTACGCCTAACACCGTGACTGTAACGTCGTCACCTACCATAAGGGTCTCCCCTACCCGGCGAGTCAGAATCAGCATTCCTTTCACTCCCTTTCGGATTCATAGCAAGACAACTGTGTCTGCAGATATTCACTACTGCCCGGCACAATCTTCCGGCCGGGCTTGCTCCCCAGTATTGACCGTCTTCGAGGAACGTAAAGTTCCGCCGGCACAGCCAATTACGACAAAAGGCGCGAAATAGCGCCTTTGTCGGGGGTTTATTCTTCGTTGCCCGGTCGCGAAGGCGCGTCCAGCTCGAACGCGGTGTGCAACGCACGTACCGCCAGCTCAAGGTACTTCTCCTCGATTACCACGGACACCTTGATTTCGGACGTCGAGATCATCTGGATGTTGATGCTTTCCTTGGCCAGCGATTCGAACATGCGGCTGGCGACGCCGGCGTGGGAACGCATGCCGACGCCGACGATGGACACCTTGGCGATCTTCACGTCGCCGACCACTTCCCGGGCGCCGATTTCGCGCGCGGTGTTTTCCAGCACGGCATGGGCGTTCTGGTAGTCGTTGCGGTGCACGGTGAAGGTGAAATCGGTGGTGTTATCGTGCGCGACGTTCTGCACGATCATGTCCACTTCGATGTTGGCCGCGCTGATCGGGCCGAGAATCTTGAAGGCCACGCCGGGATTGTCCGGCACGCCACGGATAGTCAGCTTGGCTTCATCGCGGTTGAAGGCGATGCCGGAGATGATCGGCTGTTCCATGGATTCCTCTTCATCAAGGGTAATGAGGGTGCCCGGACCCTCCTGGAAGCTGTGCAGGACGCGCAGCGGGACGTTGTACTTGCCGGCGAACTCGACCGAACGAATCTGCAGCACCTTGGAACCGAGGCTGGCCATTTCCAGCATCTCCTCGAAGGTGATCTTGTCCATCCGGCGGGCCTGCGGCACCACGCGCGGGTCGGCGGTGTAGACGCCGTCGACCTTGGTTGCCTTCAGGACGATCTCGGCCGAGATCTCGGCGCCGCGCAGGGCGGCGGCGGTGTCGGTGGTGAAGAAGGGGTTGCCGGTGCCGGCGGCGAACACCACGACCTTGCCCTCTTCGAGGTACTGCAGCGCCTTGGGGCGCACATAGGGCT